>NZ_DATAPY010000023.1:0-40110 GCF_036264965.1 Phenylobacterium sp. | reverse complement strand
GCCCTTGGCGTAGCTCAGCTCGCCGTCCGAAAGGCGCTCGTCGAAATTGAGCAGCAGCTTGGCCCCGCGCAACGGGCCGATCGCGCCGGTCTGCAGCGTGGTTACGTAGGATTGGGTGTTGAACGAGCCGTAGGTGATCTTCTGGCTGGCGCCCATCACGTCGCTGACGGTCGGAGAGAACAGGTGCACTGCGCCGCCGAAATTGGCCTGGCCAAGGTCGCCCGCCGCGCCGGGACCGCGATCCACCACCGCCGCGCCGATCGTCGACGACGGGAAAAAGGCCGCGGGATGGTGGGTGGTGTCGTTGGCGTCGCCGAAGGCGATGCCGTCGTAGGTGACGTTGTACTGGCCGTCCTGGAAGCCACGGATCACGCTCTTGGACTCGCCGAGCCCGGGGCCGTTGGTCGAGGTCCCCGAGACGCTCGGGGAAAGGTTGACGATCTGCGTGTAGTCCGCCGTCGTCGGGATGAACTGGTCGATCGCCTTGCGGTCGATAATCGATTTTGGCTCGGTCGCCTCGAGCGGCGTCTTGGTCGGCGCGGCGGTGACGGCGGCGCTGGCCCCGGTGACCACCAGCTCGGAGACCTGGCGGCCGAAGTCGGGCGTCTCAGGGTCGATGTGCACCGGCCCCGTCTCGGCGGCGGCTGCAGCCGCCGCGGCGTCGGCCGCAAACGCCGGCGCGCCGCCCGCCACCAGCACGAGGCCGAGGCCCGTACCACAAAGAAGCCGCGCCAGTCGCGCGGACGAAAGATTGTAACGCATTGGAGATCCCCCTCGGATTTGTGGGGGAGACACAGCCTGCGCCGCGAAGCTGCAAGTTAAAGAAACGTCTCAAATATTTGACAGTTCTATGACGGAAGCTTTGCTCGCGCGCACCGCATTGATTTTTATGGAAATAGTATAGGTTGTCACAGAACCTACACAGATATTGAGATATCTCAACCTGTAGCGACCTTGCCAAGCGGAGAACCCTTCGGAATGTTGCTTCTTCCGCCCGATCACGCCGCTGCGCACCCGGCAAGGCCAAGGGCTCACCCCCGTCTGGGGCGCTTCGCTTTGCGCGTGCTGATCATAGAGGATGACGTCGAGGCCGCCTGGCACATGGCGGACGACCTCGAGGGCTTCGGCGTCGAAGCCGTGGTGATCCACGACGGAGCGCAGGCCTTGGCGCCTGGTCTCGGCGACGGATCGTTCGACGTGCTGATCATCGACCGCATGCTGCCGGGCTGCGACGGCCTGAGCCTTTTGGGGCAGCTTCGCGAGCGTGGCGTAGAGACCCCGGCGCTATTCCTCACCGCCATGGGCGCGGTGGCCGACCGGGTCGCCGGCCTTCAGGGCGGCGGGGATGACTATGTGGTCAAGCCCATCGATGCCGAAGAGTTGGGCGCGCGGGTCCAGGCCCTGGCCCGCCGCCGCGGCCGAACCAGCGACACCACGGCGCTGAGCTGCGCGGATCTGGAGCTGGACCGCCTGCAGCGCAGGGTCCGCCGTGGCGGCCAAACCATCTCGCTCCTGCCGCTGGAATACCGCCTGCTGGAGTTCCTGCTGCTCAGCCGCGGACAGCCGGTGACCCGCAAGATGCTGCTGGAGCAGGTCTGGGGCTTCCGTTTCGACCCGCGCACCAACATCGTCGAGACCCATATCAGCCGGCTCCGCGCCAAGCTGAGCGAAGGCGGCGGCGCGCCGCTGATCCACACCATCCGAGGCGCCGGCTATGTCATCCAGGACGCCTGACGCCGCCGCCTCCGCACCGGGCGGCTTGCGCCGGTTCTGGCGGCGCACCGGAACGCGGGTTTTGGCACTGCAGGCCCTGGCGCTCGTGCTGGCGTTCGGCGTGGCCGGCGCCCTGGCCAGCGTCTCGATCCGCCAGATCAGCGAGCGGGCCTACCGGGCCGACGTCCTGGGCGAACTCGCCTCGATGGATGACGAGTGGCGTCACAAGGGCGTGGGCCACCTCCCTTTCACGGTCGCCAAGCGCTCACGCCTCTGGCACGGATTCGAATATGGCCTGACCGGACCGGGCGGCGGCTACCTGGCCGGGGATCCGAGCCTGGCGGCGCTGGCCCGCGCCGGCTGGACGCGGCCGATGGCCGGAAGGCGGCTGGTGCTGGCCTACACCGAGCCGCTGCCCGGCGGCGGCTGGTTCACGGTGGGTCGCGACCTCACCGCAGAGCAGGATCAGATGCGCGACCTGACGGCGCTCCTGGCGCTCTGCGGGGCGGTGGGCGTGGCGATCTGTCTGGCGACGGCCTACCTCACGACCCGCTGGACCTGGCGGCGGCTGGACGAGCTGTCGTCGTCCGCCGCGCTGGTGACCGCAGGCCGGCTTGACGTCCGGGCGCCCGTGAAGAACCCGGCGGCGCCGGACGAGATCGACGAGGTCAGCCTCGCCTTCAACGCCATGCTGGACCGCGTCAGCCGGCTGGTGGGTGAGCTCCGCCGCGTCACCATGGACGTGGCGCACGACATGCGCCGACCGTTGACCCGCCTGCGTCAGAAATTGGAACGGCTGGGCCGGGAGGCGCAGTCCATGCCCAAGGTCGCCGCGCAGGTCCAACGGCTGGACGCCGAATTCCTGGAGATCCTGCGGACCTTCGACGCGCTGCTACAGCTGGCCGAGATCGAAGGCTCGGCGCGCCCGGAGGACCTGGTCAATCTGACCGACGTGACCGAGCGGGTCACCGAGGCCTTGCGCCCCGACATCGAAGAGGGAGGCCGCACCCTGGAGGCAGTGATGGAGCCGGCGATCGTGCGCGGCGACTCCGATCTCGTCGCCCAGGCCGTCGTGAACCTGTTGGAGAATGCCGCGCGGCACACGCCCGCAGGGACCCAGATCGTCGTCCGGGTGGAAGCCAACAGCGGCGCGCCTTCGCTGCAGGTGCGCGACAATGGACCGGGGATCCCCGACACCCTCAAGAACCTGGCCCTGGCGCCCTGGGGGCGCCTTGAGGCCAGCCGGAGCGCTTCAGGCTCCGGCCTGGGCCTGGCGATCGTCGCGTCCATCGCCGAGCGGCACGGCGCGCAACTCGAGCTTTGCGACGCCGAGCCAGGCCTTGACGCCCGCCTCCTGTTCCCAGACGCGACGGCCGACGGCGCCTGACGCCGGCGAAAGCGGCCTCAAGCGCTCTCCGCCACGACCTGATCGCGCCCGCCGAACCGCGACAGCACGGTCCAGCCGGCGAGCGCGAAGGCGGCCCCCAGGCACCAGCCGGCCAGGACGTCACTGGGCCAATGGACGCCGAGGTAGACGCGGCTGAAGCCGATCCCGAGCACCAGGGTGACGGCCAGAACGAACACCATCGACTTGGTCCCGCGGTTTGGCTCCAGGCTGGCGATCAACATGGCGAGCGTCAGATACATTGCCGCCGACAGGGTCGAATGCCCGCTCGGGAAACTCGACGAATAGACATAGCTGCCGTGCGGCACGAGCTCCGGTCGCGGGCGGCCGTAGAGCGATTTCAGCGCCTCGCTGGCGATATCCGCGAGAACCACCGTGGCCGCCAGGATGGCCGCGTGCCAGCGTTTTCCGTGGAACAGGAAGGCCAATACGCCCACGACGGTCGCGAGAGTCACCACGGTGACGCCGCCCAGGGCGGTGACATCGCGCATGGCCTCCTGCAGGGACTGCGAACCAATCGGGTCGCTCGGGTCGGTCGGATTGCGCAGCGCCAGCAGGAGGCTCTTGTCGAGGCTGAGGGTCTCGCCCTCGCCCACCTCGCTGCCGATGTTGAAGAAGCCCCAGAGCGCGCCTGCGGCGGCGATCATGAGGATCAGGGCGCGGCTTTCGATACGCCGCAGAAGATGCCTCAGGAACCTTGGCGCCGGTGCGCCGCCTTGGGCCTTCGCCGCGGGTTTCAGGGCCGTCGGCCCTAGCCGAACACGCGGTAATGGACCGGCGGCCAACGCAGGGTCAGCGCCACGGCGGCTTCGGCGGCGTCGCGGGTCTCGTCGGCGCCGTCGGCCACCGTCACGCCGTCCTGGTCATAGACGCACCACCGCCAGCCCTCTTCCACCTGGCTGAGCGAATAGGCGAGCGGCGAATCCTGCGGCATAGCGGCCCTGCTCCATACGGACGACCCAGACCCAAACCCCCGAAAGCTCAATGGGTTTCGCGGCGCCGCAGCATTGTCTTCGGACCTAGCGGAAACGTGACCAGCCCGGTCTTAGACATCGGTATCCAGCAGATTCCGTCCGGCGTCACGCAGGTTCGCGCAACCGGTGAGAACCATGGCCACCGCGAGCTCGGACTTCAGCGTACCGAGCATCCTGCTGACCTGCTCTTCGCCACCTGCGCCCAGGGCGTAGGCCCAGGCGCGGCCGATCAGGCAGGCCCTGGCGCCGAGCGCCATGGCCTTCAGCACGTCGAGGCCCGAGCGGACCCCGCCGTCCATATAGACCTCCAGGTCGGAGCCCACGGCGTCGACGATCCGCGGCAGGGCGGAGATCGATGACCTCACGCCGTCCAGCTGCCGCCCGCCATGGTTCGAGACCACCAAGCCCTGGGCGCCGGCCTTCGCGGCGCTCCTGGCGTCCTCGGCGTCCAGCACACCTTTGATGACGATCGGCCCGTCCCAGGTCTCGCGCACCCAGTCCATGTCCTTCCAGGTCACCGAACGGTCGAAGTTGCGCGCGATCCAGGAGAGGAAATCGGTCACCCGCCCCTGCTTGCCGCTGACCGCGCCGGCCACCGAACCCAGGCTGTGCGGCCGCCCGTGCGCCCAGACGTCCCACATCCATTCCGGATGGGTCAGCCCGTCCCAGGCCTGGTTGATCGCCCCGGACAGGCCGCTGGACCCCGTGAAACCTGAGCGCACGTCGCGATAGCGCGCGCCGGGCATCGGCAGGTCGACGGTGAACACCAGCACCGGACAGCCCAGCGCCCTCACGCGGCCCAGCAGCTCGCGCATATAGCCGCGATCCTTGAGCATATAGAGCTGGTACCAAGGCGGCGTCCCGGCGGCGGCCGCGACCTCTTCCGCGTCGCAGACGCCCATCGCCGAGAGACAGAAGGGCACGCCCGCCGCCTTGGCCGCCTTGGCCGCCTGGGTCTCGCCGCGGCGGGCGTACATGCCCGCCATGCCCACAGGCGCGAGGACGATCGGCATCGCCAGCGCCTGGCCCAGCGTCGTGACGCTCATGTCGAGCGCCGACATGTCGCGCATCACCCGCTGGCGCAGCGCGATCGCTTCCAGATCGGCGACGTTGCGCTTCAGCGTCACCTCAGCGTAGGAGCCGCCGTCGATATATTCGAAGAAGATCTTGGGGAGCCTGCGCCGCGCGAGCTCCCGATAGTCCGAGACCGAAGCCGCGCGCAAATCGCCCTCCCCTTCAAGCCGGCCCCATCAGGCGGAGAAGCTTGGACCCCGATGCGCCGGTCCGCGCAAGCCTCAGGCGGCTACGGCCCGCGGCGGAACGCTGATGATCCAGACCTGGTGGCCGCGGGCCAGCAGCTCGCCGCCCGTCGAGAACAGCGCCACCCCGGCGGTCTCCTTGCGGCCTTCGCGCGTCAGCGGCCAGGCGGCGACGATGCAGACCTCCCCGGCTTTCGGGCGCCGCAGCACCTCTCCGGTCATGGTGCCCAGGAGCGCGCCATGGCGGCCCTCCTTCACCACCCAGGCGAAGAAGCCGGGGCAATCCAGCGCCGCCCAGATCACTTCGGTGGTCGCCAGGCCATCGCCGTCGGCGAAGGCCTGGTCGGGCGTCCAGAGGCAGGCGACATGACCGGCCGGCGCGCCGTCGAGCCGGCCCGGAAACACCCGCAGGCCGTCCCCCTCGTGGCGGTCGGGGCCACAGGTGAAGCAGATCGGGTGGATGCGCTGCTCGTGGCCGAGATAGCGGGCGCCCGCGGCCCGAGCGGCCTCGACGCTCGGCGGCGCGGGCGGTTCGGGCAACAGGTCGGCCACAGCCGGATCACCCCGACCGATCAGCCCGCCGGCCGCGTCGGTCATTACCGCCGCGCCTTCCGCGAGCGCGATATCCAAGTCAACGTCCAGCGGCACGCGAGCCCGCAGGACCGAGGTCACCGGGCCTTCGAGGTCCTTCGCCAGGACGCCGCAGACATAGCCGCCGTTGCCGGAATTGGGAGGCCCGCAAAACTGCTGGGCGATGACGATCTTGGCCAAGGGGAATCGCTCGAACGCTAAAGGATCAAATCAATGGCCAAGGCTTTTCCACGGAAGCCCGCCGACGTGAAAGCCCAAATCGCTGCGACGCAGCGTTGGACCGCGCCGGGGCCTGCGCTAGTTTGCACACGACCAAGGCCCTTCGGGCGGATTCGGACACGACGACGAGGAGAGATCGGTGAGCGAGCGGATGGAACGGCCCTGGGCCCTGATGCGCCACCACGCCGGCTGGGCGGACGTCTTCCACATCGAGACCGAGGCCGCCGATTCCATCACCGGCTTCTATCCCGACCGCGAGACCGTGGGTCCGCCGGTGAGCTATTCAGTCCGCGCTGTCCTCGCCCGCTTCCCGACCCTGGAGGCCGCCCGCGCCGCGCGCGAAGGCGCGGTGTCCGAATGGCGCAAGCACGACGCTGGGGTGCGCGACGCCGAAGCGGCCCTGCGCGACGCCGAGAAGGCCCGCGAGGACGCCTGGCTGAAGTGCCTGCGCGACGCCGCGGAGCGTTGACCTGACCTGGAGCCCTTCCCACTCAGGTTGGATCAACCTGAGTGGATAAGAAGGGCTCCAGATATAGACGACGACCCTAGGAGGCCGCCCGGTATTTGCTGTGGCAGGCCCCGCAGGCGGCGCCGACGGCGCGGTCCTGGGCCTTGATGGCGTCCAGGTCGCCGCCCATCGCCGCCTGCTCCAGCTTGACCGTCTCGGTCTGGAGCTGGGTCGCGGCCTTGTCGAAGCCCTCGGCGTCGGTCCAGATGTCGGCCTTGGCGGCGGTCTTCAGCCCGGTTTCCGGTCCACTGCCCTTTGGGAACCAGGTCGGCAGCGCCGCGGCTGTCCCCTTGATCTTGGTCGCATTGGCCAGGATCACCGCCTTGTCCGGGGCGTCCTTCTTCAGCTCGTCGTTGATCGCCTTGAAGCCGGCGGCCTGGTCGCGGAAGTGGGCTTGGCGCGCCATCAAGGCCTGACCGGCGGGAGTCGAGGGCGCGCCAGGCGCCGGCGGTTCAGCGGCCAGAGCCGCGCCGGCCGCGAGGCCAAGGGCGGCCAGGGCCGCGATCAGGGGTCTTCGGGCCATGCGCGGTCTCCTGGAGACGCGTCAGCGTCCGGTGGCTGGAGTGTGACGGGATCGGCGCGACGGCGTCAACGCGCAGCCTTGACCGGTTCGCCCTGCGCCTTGCCCTCGGCCAGCAGGCCCGCGCAATTGGCGTCCTTGGCCAGGCCGGCATCGACGAACGGCAACAGCACGGCCACCGGTGAGAGCAATGCGCCCAGCGCCAGGGCCGCGCCGCCCTGGGCGATCGCCCGGCCCTTCTCGACGCCCACTTTTGGCGACAGCATTGGGCCGTCGATCGTGATCGGAGCCAACAGGCGCACGAGCTGGAATTTCTTCGGGTGGCCCCGCACACGGAAGAGCAGGTGCTCGGTGTCGAGGTTGACGGTGCCGTCGCCGTCGATGAGCACAGGACCGGTGTCGACGACCAGGCGGTCGGTGTTCAGCACGCCGCCCTTGGCGTTGAAGTGGACCACGGCGCACCGCAACTGGGTCGTCGTCTGGTCTTTGGCGAACAGCAGGCCCAGGCCCTTGATCACATCCACGCCGGCCAATTCGGCCAGGGATTTGCGGATTTCGCCGCTCGGCGCCACGAACATCACCTCGCCGTTGGCGTCGGCCATGGCGTCGTGCACGGAGTCGCCGGTCCCATGCAGGCGCACACGCCCGGCGACGGCCCCGACAAGGGGCGCGGCGCCCTGGAACTTCACGGGCAAGAGGTTCTCGAGCCTGGCGTTGACCAGGCGCAGGTCGAGGTCGGTGACCGCGTCGGTCTTGCGCCCGTCGAGTTGGATGAACCCCTGGACATGCCCCTGCGGCAAATCCAGGTCGAGCGGCTCAGCGCGCAACACGCCGGCGTTGAGCTTCACCCGCGTCGATCCGGATCTCAGGGGAACCGGAGCCTCGGTGATCGAGGCGGCCTTGTACGTGACATCGGCGTCCAGGGCGCGGATGCGGTCGAAGTTCAGGGTCGCGTCAGGGAAGATCTTCGCCTCCGCCCGCATCTGCTGAGCAACGGCGATCTGGGTGGAAGAGGCAACCTTGCCCACCTTCCGCGAGCCGCCGAACAAGGCGCCGAGG
This sequence comes from Phenylobacterium sp., assembly GCF_036264965.1. Classification (GTDB taxonomy): domain Bacteria; phylum Pseudomonadota; class Alphaproteobacteria; order Caulobacterales; family Caulobacteraceae; genus Phenylobacterium. The sequence goes on along the minus strand of NZ_DATAPY010000023.1, from coordinate 31,862 downwards.
TCAGGAAAATCCAGGTTCTGGGAATGCAGGTCGGCAGTGAGGAAGGGCCGTTTGCCGCCCGTCTTCACGGACAGCGAGCCGCTAAGGTCGCTGCTGCCGACCCTGCCGGCGAGGCCGTCGAGCTTCCACAGGTGGGTGTCGCGCGAGAGCCGGGCGTGCAGATTGTAGGGCGGCGTGTTCGGCAGGGGCACGCCGGTCAGGCCATAGAGTAGCGACAGGTCCGGCCCGCGCGCCGTCGCGTCCATCTGGAACTGCGCCAGGTCGAAGGGCTTGGGCACCGCACCCTTGGCGGTCACATAGGTCTGGCCGGCACGGATATCGGCATCGAACGGATAGGGCCTGTTGCGATCGATATTGAGCAGCGGGCCGCCGGTGACCTGCAGATTGAAGGGTTGGTCGTTGAGCGTGCCGTGACCGTCCATCTCGAAGCCGCGGTTGGCGACGCCCAGTTGCTCCTTGGCCTCCACCGTGCCTGTGAAGTTGAGCTTCCGCTTGTCGTCGCGAAAATCGACCTTGCCGCCGTCGATGACGAATTTGCGGATCGGCGGCAGGCGCAGGGGCTCGTCCGGCTTGGCGCCGTCGGAGAAGTCCCAGGTCGCGCGGCCCTCGCCGTCCCGATAGAGCGCCGTGCGCGGCCGGTCGAATTCCAGCAGGCGCAGGTCCAGGCGCCCGCCGAGCAGGGCCATCAGCCGGATCTGGACGGCGATCTTGTCAATGTCGGCCAGGTCCGCCTTGCCCGCCCAGGCCGGGTTGGCGATGCGCACGCCCTCCACCGTGGCGCTGGGTTGCCAGGACCAGAGGTGGACGCGCAGGTCGCCGTCGATGCTGACCTGGCGATGGATGCGGCCCGAGGCGATCGCCGCCACCGGCCCGCGGAACCAGTTCCAGTCCCAGATGGCGGCCAGACCGGCAGCCGCGGCGACGAGCGCCAGGAAGCCGCCGGCCGTCCAATAGAGCGCGCGCCTCCGCTTTCGCGGGACCGACGCCTCTTCGTCGCGCCCACCCTGCTCGGGTGTCGTGGCGGTGTCAGTGGTCAAACGATCTTGCTCCGCGGCGCCCAACCCCGTCCAAACGCACGACAGGCGATTAGGCGCCCTCTAGTGGGTGACGCCGCGCCCAGAAAGCGCCGAGACCGCCGTCGCCGCCAGGATACGCAGATCGAAGGCCAGCGACATCCGTTCCAGATATTCCCGGTCCAGCCGCGCCTTCTCAGGGATCGGCAGCTCATCGCGGCCGTTGATCTGCGCCCAGCCGGTCAAGCCGGGACGCAGGGCGTCGACGCCATCGGCCGTGCGCAGCGCCACCAGATCGTCCTGATTGAACAGGGCGGGCCGCGGGCCCACCAGGCTCATGTCGCCTTTCAGCACGCTCCAGAGCTGCGGCAGCTCATCCAGGCTGGTGCGGCGCAGGAACCGGCCCAGCGGCGTCACCCACTGATCGGGATCGGCCAGCAGATGCGTGGCCACGTCCGGCGTACCGATGCGCATGGTGCGGAATTTGGGCATGGCGAAGATGCGGTTCTTGCGCCCGACCCGCCGCGACCAGTGCAGGGCCGCGCCCGGGCTTTCCAGCCGGACGGCCAGCGCCAGGCCCGCCAGCAGCGGCGACAGCAGGACCAGCCCCGCCAATCCGCCTGCAATATCCAGGGCCCGCTTCAAGCCTGCTCCCGCCGTTCACGCCGCGCGAACCCGCGACGCCGCCGGTTGTAAGCAAAGCCGCCGGGCCTGTCAGTCCGCCTTGGGCGCGGCGGCCTTCTTCTTGACCTTGGGCGCAGGCGCGGCCGCCTCGGCGACAGCTTCGGCGAAGACCTCTGCGGGCGCTTCCTCGACGCCGGCTTCGAACGGCTCGGGCGCCAGAGCCTCCAGCACCGGCGAGATCGGCGCGGCCTCGCCGCCGACGGGTGCAAAATCGGGCGTCGATTCCGCCAGGGCTTCGAGCGCCGGAACCGGAGTGGCCTCCTCGGCGGCTTCGGCGACCGCCTCTACGATCGGCTCAGCCATCGCTTCAGCCTCGATCATTGGCTCAAGCGTAGCCTCGGCGATCGGCTCGGCCGCCAATTCCGGGGCGGCTTTAACGACGGCTTCGGCTTCCTCGACAACCACTTCGGCCACCTCGACGGCGGGGGCCGCCAGCGCCTCGACCTCGGCCTCCACGACCGCCTCGGTCTTGGCCGCCGCGCCGAACATCGCTTCCAGGTTCTCCGGCCGCGCCCAGCGGGTCATCCACCACCAGGTCGCGCTGCTCACCGCAACGCCGGCGAACAGGCCCCAGAGCGGCGAAGCCAGGCCGACGGGTACGCGCATCAAGGTTTGCGGCTTCGCGAGATTGTCGGTTTCCGGGGCGAAGGACATGGCGGTCTCCTGCAGAAGATTGTGCGCTGCAGCATATCACGCCAAGCCATCTCGCGAGTGCGACAGATCGATGAAAAACCGATTTGTGATCGGGCGCCGCGCAAACGGGCGCCGGGGCTTCAGAGCCTGTAGGTCCGCGCGCCGCCGCTCTGCCCCAGGGTCTCTGCTGTCCAACCGCAGATTGCCCCGAGCACGCGGGCCATATCCGCCGGCCCGTCCAGCAGCACCAGGGCGCAGCCGTTCATCTTCAAGGGGTCGGTCAGCGGCCGCATCCGCGTCTCCGCAACCAGCAACGGGCCGGGCTCGGCGTCTTCCAGATCGCGCAGGAAACCGTCGAAGGTCTCCAGGTCCTTGAGCGGCAACCAGACCAAAGCCATCGCCTGGCGGTTGCGGCGGCGCACGGCGGCCAGGGTCTCGACGATCCGGACATAGTCGTCGGACCGCTCGAACGGCGGATCGATGAGGATCAGCGCGCGGCCTGACGCCGGGGTCTGCGCGACCGCCGCTTCATAGCCGTCGGCCAACAGGGCGCGGACGCCGCGCTTGCCCTTCATGCGGTCATGCAGGGCCGCATGCTCGTCTGGGCGCAGCTCACACGCCAGGTAGCTCTCGCCGGGCCGCAGGGCCTCGGCGATCAGCCAGGGCGAGCCCGGATAGCGCCGCGGCGGCCCCGCGCCGTTCAGCTTGCGCATCGCCGCGATCAACGGCGCGAACTCGGCCGGCGCGTCGGGCGCCGCCATCAGGCGGACGATCCCGGCCTCGGCCTCGCCGGATTTGAGCGCCTCGGGTCCCGCCAGGTCGTAGAGCCCACGCCCGGCGTGGGTGTCGATCACGCTCAGCGGCCCCGGCTCGCGGTTCAGACGCGCCAGCAGCTGCAACAAGGCCGCATGCTTCACCAGGTCGGCGAAGTTCCCGGCGTGGAAGGCGTGTCGATAGTTCAAGGGTTGAGCCTCGCAGGAACCGTGGCCGCGCATATCACGTTGGCGCAGCCGAGGTGGAGGCGTCGCGTGGCCAGGGACCTTGCCGATCCGATTGTTCCCGCCGCCGAACTGCAGGCGGCGCACCTGACTTACGTCAGCGACCTCGACCCCGGCATCCGCCGCCGCAAAGCCGGCCACGGCTTCAACTACCTCGACCCCGAGGGCCGCCCGGTCACCGCCGAGCCCGCTCTGGACCGCATCCGCAAGCTCGCCATCCCGCCGGCCTGGACCGACGTCTGGATCGCCCCCACCGAGCGCGGCCACATCCAGGCCACCGGCCGCGACGCCAGGGGGCGCAAGCAGTACCGCTATCACGCCCGCTGGCGGGCCGTGCGCGATCGCGGCAAGTATGAACGGCTGATCGCCTTCGGCCGCGCCTTGCCCCGGCTGCGCAAGCAGGTCGAACGCGACCTCGCCCGCCGCGGCCTGCCGCGTGAGAAGGTGCTGGCCGCCGTTATCCGGGTCATGGAAATCACCCTGATTCGGATCGGCAACGAGGAATACGCCAAGACCAACAGGAGCTTCGGCCTGACCACCCTGCGCGACCGCCACGCCAATATCGGCTCTGAGAAGGCGGTGTTCGAGTTCCGCGGCAAGAGCGGCAAGGTCCACACCACCGGCTTCAGCGATCGGCGCCTGGCCCGCATCCTCAAGGCCTGCCAGGACCTGCCAGGGCAGCGGCTGTTCCAATACCTCGACGGCGACGGTCGTCGGCATTCGGTGGAATCCGCCGACGTCAACGCCTACCTGCGCCAGGCGATGGGCGAGGACGTCTCGGCGAAGGACTTCCGCACCTGGGCTGGCACCCTGGTCGCCGCCTGCGCTCTGGTCGCCCTACCCCGGTGTGATGGCGTGGGCGAGGCGAAGGCCAACATCGTCACCTGCGTGAAGGCCGTCGCCGGCGTGCTCGGCAACACGCCCGCCGTCTGCCGCAAGGCCTACATCCACCCCGCGGTCCTGGACGCCTACGAGGCTGGCGCGCTGCCGCTGAAGGCCTCGGCCGGCGGCCGCGCCTTCGAGCTGGCGGTGCTTAAGTTCCTGGAGCGCCGACCATCTCGCGTCCCGTAGGTAAATCATCAGATCTCGGATTACTTGATAAGGGAAAGCAATCGTCCCGACACGACTTGCATTTTGGCCGGAACGTCGGTCGGTCATAAAATATTGGCGCAAACTTCTCAAAAACGATGCCCATGTCGCGGCCGGCCACGCGGCCAACGCCGACCATCATGCGACCGAGGCGAGCAAGCTGCACGCCGAGCATCACGGCGAGATCGAAGACGAAGACGAGAAAGAAGAAGCCGCCTGAGCGCCGCGATTGCGACGTCCGCGCCGTTGGCTGTCGAAAGGCAGTCGGCGGCGCTTTTGGGCGGTGGGTCGAGCTAAGCGGGCGCGGCGCGCCATGATGCGGCTGGGGATGGCCTTCCCTCGGGTCCGCCGCCTAAGGTCGGCGCCAGACACCCGGAGGGAAGACCCATGCTGCCCCAGCGCCTGCGCTTCGGCGCCTTCATCGCGCCGTTCCATCCGATCGACGAGAACCCGACGCTGGCGATCCAGCGGGACCTGGAGCTCGTGGAATGGATGGACCAGCTGGGCTTCGACGAGGCCTGGATCGGCGAACACCACTCCGCGGCCTATGAGCTGATCGCCAGCCCTGAGGTGTTCATCGCCGCCGCCGCCGAACGGACCAAGCACATCAGGCTGGGCACCGGCGTTTCCTCCCTGCCCTACCACCACCCGCTGATCCTGGCCGACCGGATCAACCAGCTCGACCACATGACCCGCGGCCGGATGATGTTCGGCGCGGGCCCCGGCGCGCTGGTCTCCGACGCCTTCATGATGGGCATCCCGGTCGCCAAGCAGCGCGACCGCATGGACGAGGCGCTGGGCTGCATCGTGCGCCTGCTGCGCGGCGAGGAAGTCACCCACAAGTCCGACTGGTTCGAGCTCGACAAGGCGCGGCTGCAGATGACGCCTTACTCGCGGCCTTCGGTGGAAATGGCTGTGGCAAGCCAGGTCTCGCCGACCGGCGCGCGGGCCGCGGGCCAGCATGGCTTGGGCCTGTTGTCGCTGGGCGCCACCTCGACCGCCGGGTTCAATGCGCTGGCCTCCAACTGGGCCATCGCCACCGAGCAGGCGGAAGAGCACGGCCACATCATGGACCGCAACGCCTGGCGCCTGGTCGGGCCCATGCACATCGCCGAGACCCGCGAGCAGGCGATGGAAGACGTCCGCTTCGGCCTCGACAAATGGATCTTCTACTTCCGCGAGATCGCCAACCTGCCGATCGTGCCGGAGGGCCCGGACCCGGTGAAGGCCATGGTCGACACCGGCCTGGCGGTGATCGGCACGCCGGACGACGCCATCGCGCGCATCCAGCAACTGGTGGACGAGAGCGGCGGCGGGTTCGGCGCCTTCCTCTTGATGGCCCATAACTGGGCCAACTGGGGCGCGACCAAGCACTCCTATGAGCTGATGGCCCGCTACGTCTTTCCGCACTTCCAGAACCTGAACGACAACCGCCACGCCTCGATGGCCTGGGTGAAGGACAACAAAGAGGAGTTCACCACCCAGGTGCGTGGGGCCGTCGGCGCGCGGATCGTCCAGCACATGATGGAGAAGGGCGCGGAGAACATCCGCCCGGAGATCGTGGCCCTGATCACCGGCGCCGCGGCGCCGCCGCCCAAGGCGGACGGCTAGCGGCTGCGCCGCGCGGCCAGGGCGCCGCCGATCAGCGCGCCGGTCAGCGCCAAGGTCACCGAAAGCGCGAAGATCGGGGTAGCAATCGCTCCGGTTCCGGCGCTGGCCCCGCCGCTGACCGCGTCCAGCACCACATAGGCGCCGCCCAGGGCGACGGCGAAGACCATGGCTTTGCGCTGCGGTTGCCGGCGGCCGAGGACATAGGCCGTCGCGAACAGCAGCAACGCGCCCAGCGGCGGCGCGGCGAGCTCGGCGATCTGCGACGCCTTGGCCCCGTAGAACCCCGGCGGATGGCCGGGATCGATCAGCTTGGCGTAGGCGAAGATCACCGCCGTCGTCAGCGCCAGGTTGAGCGCCAGGACCAGCAGCGCCGTCAGCGCCGCCTTCAGGGAGTCCAGCGGCTTCACCCTCAGCGCCGGTAGGAAAAGCCGATCCGGAAGGTGCGCGGCTCGGACCAGCTGTCGGTGAAGTCGGCCGTCTTGCCGGTGGAGATCCTCGCGTCGGCCAAGTTGTCGACCGCCACATAGACCTCCTCGCCGGGGGCGAGGCTCCAGGCGCCGCGGGCGTCCCATTCAGCGCCCGGCGGCAGCCGGCGCGTGTTCTGGTCGTCGTCGTACTGGGTGGAGACGTAGCGCACGCTGCTGGACAGCGTCAGCTTCTCCATCGGCCGCCAGTCAAGTCCGCCGGTCACCGTCCAGGCCGGCGTCTGGGCCGGCTTGAGCCCGGTGAGTTGCGGCGCGCTCGATCCGCCGTCCACCCTGGCGTGGGTATAGGCCAGCGCCGTGCGCCAGGAGAGCTGCGAGGTGACATCGCCATTGGCGTCGGCCTCCAGGCCCCAGGCGTCGATCTCGCCGGCGTTCTGACGCTGACGCAGGGTGCCGCCGGCGACGATGAAGCCGGCGATCGGCAGGGCCGGAACTATGCCCGGACCGACGCCGATGGTCACATTGGTCACCGGGTCATTGAGCTGGTTGTAGAAAACGGTGGCCTGCCATTTGAACAGACTGTCGCCGCCAAGGCCGGCTTCAACGCCGTAGAGCTTCTCTGGCCGTAGCAGCGGGTTGGCCTCGGTCACGTCGTTGCCAACCCGGAACGGGCGGTAGAGCTCGTTCAGCGTCGGAGCCCGGAAACCGGCGTAGGCGGCCGTACGCACCCACAGCTCGGGGTCGATGGTGTAGCGAACGCCGATGCGGCCGGTGGGCACCGTGCCGGAAGCGTCCGGCGAGGGATTGTTCAACGTGGTCACGCCCGTCGCCAGCACGAACTCGTGGCGCCGCGCGTCGGTGGAGGTCCACTCGTCGATCCGCGCCCCGCCGGTCACCAGCCAGGGGCCCTGGTCGTAGGCGGTTTCCAGATAGATGCCGGCGACGGAGGTCTGGCCGCCGGCGTCGCGGCCCATAGTGTAGGCATTGTTGACCACCTTGAAGAGCTCGTGGTCGGTGCCGAGCGCCCAGCGCGCGTCGGCGCCGAACTCCCAGGTCGCCACGCCCCAATGGCCCTGCAGGGCGGCGTTGACGCCATAGCCGGTGGCTGGCGTCGAGAACTCGTTGTTGGCCGGCGTGGTCGTGGCCCGGTTGGGCGCCACCGAGACGGAGGTGTTGGCCAGGTCGCTGGTCCGCGTCCAGGCCTGCAACCGCCAGCCGCCGACGCCCTCGCTGGCCGGCTGGGCCAGCGTGATCGTCTCGGCTGTGCCCTTGGCCGTCGAGCGCGCGCCCAGCAGGCCGGCGCCTCGGCGTTCCTCGAAAACCTCGGCCCGCGCGGCGGCCTGGACGCCGTTGAAGTCGTGCTGCACCCGGACCGCAGCGTTGGCGTCTTCCAGGTCGAGCGGCGTGTCGGCGGCGCCGGCCGTCTTGCCGCGCACCGGCGTGTAGCCGTCGTTGCTTTCGCCGGAGACCGTCACCAGCACGCTCTGCGTCCCGCCGGAGACCGCTGCGCGATAGGCGCCGCGCTCGCCCGCCGAGACGTCCATCGCGCCCAGCCCGTCGCGCGCGCCGCGCTCGTGCAGGGCGATCACCCCGGTCAGCGCGCCGGCGCCATAGGGCCCTGCGCCTGCGCCGCGCACGATGGTCGCCCCGTCCAGCCCCTCGGACGGCAGCGCCGTCCAGATCACCCAGCCACCGAACGGGTCAGTCACCGGCGCCCCGTCCAGGGTCACCAGCGCCCGGCCCGCGCCGGAGCCGGCGATGCCGCGCAGCGACACGCCCTGGGTAGTCGGATTGGCCGATAGCGAAGTCGTGCGGCGGAACAGCGAGACGCCCGGGGCGCTTTCCAGCGCTTGATCGAGGCGCGGCGTTTCCTTCAGGATATCGGAACCGATCTGCACGGCGCTGAACACGGCGTCACCGCCGAGAGGCGGCAACCTCGGCGGATAGACCACCACGACCTCGACGGTCGCGGTGGGCGGAGGTGCTGCGTCGACCATCCGAACATTCCCTGATCAGCCCCTTGCTGGGCTTTCCCCGGGGTTAGCGCTATCCAGCCGTCATGAAGAGCGCAACTGCCAAGGTCGCTATCGTCACCGGCGCAGGGTCCGGGATCGGCCGGGCTGTGTCCTTGGCGCTACTGGGCTCCGGTTGGTCGGTGGCGCTGGCCGGCCGCCGGGCGGCGTTGCTGGACGAGACCGCGGCGATGGCCGGCGAGGCCGCGGATCGCGCCCTGCCCTGCGCCACCAATGTCGCCGAGCCGGCCTCGGTCGCGGCCCTCTTCGAGGCGACGAAGGCCCGCTTCGGCCGCCTGGACCTGCTGTTCAACAATGCCGGGACCGGCGCGCCGCCCGTGCCCCTGGAGGAGCTCTCATTCGACCAGTGGAAGCGCGTCGTCGATGTCAACCTGACCGGCGCGTTCCTCTGTACCCAGGCCGCGTTCCGGCTGATGAAGGACCAGGACCCGCGCGGCGGGCGGATCATCAACAACGGCTCGATCTCGGCGCATGTCCCGCGGCCCCGCTCGGTGGCCTACACCGCCACCAAGCACGCCATCACCGGCCTGACCCGATCAACCTCCCTCGACGGCCGCGCCTACGGCATCGCCTGCGGCCAGATCGACATCGGCAACGCCGCCACCGAAATGACTAAGGCCATGGGCAAGGGCCACGGCGTTATGCAGGCCAACGGCTCCATCGCGCCCGAAGCCGTCATGGACGTCTCCGCCGTCGCCGACGCGGTGCTCTACATGGCCGCCCTGCCGCCGGAGGCCAACGTCCAGTTCATGACGGTGATGGCCACCGCCATGCCCTTCATCGGCCGCGGCTAGGCGCCTTAGGCGGAGCATTCTCGCCCGACTTTTGTGCATCGCAGTATTTCTTATATCGCGACGCAACATTTTCGATTGATCGGTACGGAATCGCCGCTAGGCTTGGTCTCAGGCGACAGGTCGACGTCAGTTTCCGACCGCCGCCTAAGAGGAACGCCGGTGAAAGGGGTTGTCATCAACCTCCATCCGGAAACCAAGCCATGAACCGTATCGTGATCCTGGCGGCAGCCGCCGCCACCCTGCTCGCCGCGCCGGCCTACGCCGGGGATTCCATCCGAATTTCGGTCGTCGGCAAGACGCCCGAACAGCTCCGCGCCGAGGTGTACGTCGCCGCCCGGCGGCTTTGCGCGAGTGACGTCGTCGGCTCCAGCTTCCCGCTCGACGAAATGCGCGCCTGTGTAAGCCGCACCGTGGACGCAACCCTCGCCCAGATGCATGACCCGGCGGTCAAAGTCGCCGCCCGCTAGCCCCTTCCCGGTTCGGGCGGATTCACCTGAACTGGATAAGAAGGGTCTATCTTCAAGGATTTAGAGCGCGCCGGATGGGTCAACCGCCTTCCACTTGACCCTGACGCGCTCTAATCCGCGAACTGCGGACTGCGTTTCTGCAGGTTCGCCATCACGGCCTCGACCTGGTTGGCCGAGCCGATCAGGGCGCCCTGTTCCTGGCTCTCCGCGAGGAGCACGGCGTGCTGGTCGGCCTCGGCCGCCAGGTTGAAGAGCCGCTTGCCGGCGCGGATGGCGTGCGGATTCTTGCCCGCGATCTCGGCGGCCAGCGCCAAGGCCTCGGCCCGCGGGTCGGCGCAGACGCGGGTCGCCAAGCCCATCGCCACCGCCTCCTCGCCCGAGAAGATCCGGCCCGTGAAGGTCAGCTCGCGGGCCACGTCGTCGCGCACCAGGCCGCGCATCAGCACCATGCCGGCCATGTCGGGCACCAGGCCCCACTTGATCTCCAGCACCGCCAGCCGCGCGTCGGCGGCCACGTAGCGAAGGTCGGCGCCCAGGGCGAGCTGGAAGCCGCCGCCGAACGCCACCCCGTGCACCGCCGCGATCACCGGCACAGGGATCTCGCGCCAGACCATGCAGGCGTGTTGGGCGCGGTTGGAGCCGCCCTCGGTGCGTTTCGGCGTCAGCAGGGCGTCGCTGGTGCGTTGGCCGCCACTTCCCGAAGCCATCTGCTGGAACGAGCCCATGTCGAGCCCGGCGCAGAAGGCCCGGCCTTCGCCGGACAGCACCACCACGCGTAGGCCGGCCTCGGTTTTCAGCCGCTCGCCGGCCTCGATCAGCGCCGAGAACATGGCGTCGTCCAGCGCGTTCATCTTGTCCGCCCGGACCAGCCGCACGTCGGCCACGCCGCCCTGGATATCCACGCTCACCCGGTCGTTCATCGAAACCTCCGTCTCAGGCCGCGGTCAGGACGTAGCCGACGCGCGGGAAATGCACATGGATCAGGTCGAGTTCGCCGGACTCACGCGCGACGGTGATCCGCTCCGAGGTCGCCGCCACCAGCCGTCCTTCGATGGGGTCGCGGCCATAGTCGTCGGCACGCACGATGACCGCATCGCCCGGCTTCAGGCCGGAGCTGTCGCTGGGTCCGCCGGCGCTCAGCGCAGCCGGCGCCGAGGTCATGGCGACCTGCAGCGCTTCCGCGCCGGTCATCTCGCTGCGCCGGCCGTGCCCCAGGGCCCTCACCCGTTCGCGCCAGCCCAGGGTCTTGGGCAGCCCGTCCAGCAGGGCGGCGGCCGCGTCCGGCACTGCGCGGCCCAGCCACCAGACGTTCATGTAAGCTGCAATGTCAGCCAGGGACGGCGTGGATCCGCCGAGGAAATCATTGCTGGCAAGACCGCGCTCGATCCAGGTGGCATGAGCCCGCCACTGGGCCTTCATCGGCCCGGCGGCGGCCTTCATGGCCGCCATGTCGAACGGCCGCCCGGACAGCTTCTCACGATCGTCGATGAACGCCTTGGGAACCTGGTCGCCCATCTCGCCGAACACCACCGCCACCGTCGTCTGGAAGAACAGGCGATCGGCCCAGAGATTGACCGCCCAGTCAGCGCCGCGCGCCACGGCGGGCTTTCCGCGCCGCGCCTCCAGCTCGGCCAGGATCACCTGGGTGTCGCAATAGACGTCGGCGCCGATCTGCAGCACCGGAATGCGCCGATAGCCGCCGGTCAGCGGGATCAGGTCCGGCTTCGGCATGATCACCGGCTGGATCACCGAGCGCCAGGAAAGCCCCTTCACGCCCAGCATCACCCGTACCTTCTCCGAGAACGGCGAGGTGTCGTAGTGGTGCAGGATGATCTCCTGGGTCATGTAGGGAAGGCCTCGGCGCCGGCCGGCGCATGTCTCACCTGCGAGGCTTTCGCCGCCTGGAAGCCTGGCCGCGTCTGCAGCCGGGCCCAGTAGGCCGCGATGGCCGGCGTGAATTCCGCGTCAAGGCCCAGCTGGGCGGCCAGCAACAGGGCATAGCCCACCGAAATGTCCGCCGCGGTGAAGCGGTCGGCGCACAGCCAGTCATGCCCCGCCAGCGCCCGGTCCACGGCCCGCAACCGGGCCAGGAACCATTTCGCGTAATCATCGGCCACCACCTCGGCCTTGCCGGGCTCGAAGCGGCGGTAGCGCAGCACCAGGGTCTGCGGGAAGGTCAGTGTCGCCTCCCCGAAATGCAGCCAATTCAGCCAGGCGCCGTAGGCTGGATCGGCGACATCCAACGCCAATGGGCTCGGCCCATAGCGGGTGACCAGGTATTCGACGATGGCCGCAGACTCGGTCATGAAGGTCGCGCCGTCGACCAACGCCGGGATTGTACCCAGCGGATTGACCGCCATATATTCCTTGGCGCGATAGCGCGGCGGGAACGGCATCACCGTCAATTCGTAGTCGAGGCCCAGCTCCTCCAGCGCCCAGAGCGGGCGGAACGATCGCGCATCGGCGCAATGGTAGAGGCGGATCAACGGACGCTCTGCAGCCAGGGGATCAGGAGCGCGGTCACCTCCGCCGGCCGCTCCTGCTGGGTCCAGTGGCCGCAGCCAGGCAGGACGTGGACGCCGCGCAGGTCCGTCACATGCTGGCGCATCATGGCGCCGGGATCGGCGATGCGGCCGAAGCCGTTGAACGCCGGGTCACGATCGCCCCCGATCAACAGTGTGGGCATGTCGAGCGTGCGGCCCTTGAACTGCTGCAGCCATTGGAAGTCGCGCTCGTGGTTGCGATAGCGGCTGATCGGCCCGAAGAAACCGGAGCCGGTGAACTCGCCTACATAGTAGTCGAGGTCCGTCGGCGTCAGCCAGGCCGGGAACACCTCCGGATCGACCATGCCCTCGAGCAGCGTCGCGCCATGTTTCTTGGTGGGCCAGGTTCCGGTCGGCGCATCGCCGCTGGCGCCGTAGTAGAACTTGCGCAGGAAGCCGCGCACGTCGGCTTCGGCCTCGGCCTCCGGCGGACCGACCTCCTGGAACCAGGCTTGGTAGAAGAACAGACCCTTGTCGGTGAAGGCCTCGCGGAAAATGTCGGTGAAGGGCCGGTTCGGCACGCCCGAATAGGCCACCGACAGCCCGGCGGTCGCCTTGAACGCCTCAGGCCGGCTGAGTGACGAATTCCAGACGATCGGCGCGCCCCAATCGTGGCCGATCAGGATCGCCGGCGCATCCGGCTGCAACGCCCTGGCCACGCCGGCCACATCGGCGGTCAGGTTCTCCATCGAATAGGCGGCGATCTCACCCGGCTTGTCGGAGCCGCCATAGCCGCGCACGTCGATGGCCGCCGCGGTGAAGCCGGCCGCGGCGATCGGCCCGAGCTGATGACGCCAACTGTACCAGCTCTCGGGGAAGCCATGGACCATCAGGACCAGCGGTCCGTCGCCCTCGATGGCCACGCGAATCTGCGCCCCGCCGGCGTCGATGGTCCTGAATTCGGGCATTTCGCCGCTCTCCCTGAGGCCGCCATGCTCCCCGCTGGGCGCGGCGGTGGCAAGGGTGACTTCGCGGAACCCCCAATGGCCGAGCATTGACCTGACCTCCCGGCGTGACAGCATCGTCCCATGAGCCACGCCGCCAGCCGATCCGTCGCCGGGTCCACCGTCCTCATCACCGGCGCGGCCAGCGGCATGGGCCGCGCCACCGCCGAAGTGTTCGCCGCCGAGGGCGCGCATGTGGCCCTGACCGATATCGCCGCCGAGAGCGTGCGCGAAGTGGCCGACGACCTGGTGCATCGCGGCCTGAGCGCCGAGGCCTGGACCTTGGACGTGGCCGACGCCGCCGCTATCGAGGCGGTCGTCGCCCAGGCTGCGGCGCGGTTCGGTGGGCTCGATATCATCGTCAACAATGCCGGGATCGGCGGCTTCGCAGCCGTGGACGCCGACAACTACGAGGCGGTCTGGACCCGCGCGCTGGGGGTCATGCTGAGCGCCCACCAGCGGATCATCCGCGCCGCCTTGCCCCATTTGCGCAAGTCTGCCTCTCCGCGGATCGTCAACATCGCTTCCACCGAGGCCCTGGGCGCCACGGCCCGCGACAGCGCCTACGCCGCGGCCAAGGCGGGCGTCGCCGGTCTGACCCGCGCCTTGGCGGTTGAGCTGGGTCCGGAGGGGATCACAGTCAACTGCATCTGCCCGGGCCCGATCCTGACCGGCATGACCGAGGCGATCCCCGTCGCCGACAAGGAGACCTTCGCGCGCCGCCGCACCGCGCTGCGTCGCTATGGCCGCCCCGAGGAAGTGGCCCACATCACCCTCAGCCTCTGCCTGCCGGCCGCCTCCTACATCACCGGCGTGACCATTCCGGTGGACGGCGGGTTGATGGCTCGGAACGCCTGAGGCCAACCCACGGAATTTGTTAATTCTCGGCGCCTATGTTGGTGCGTGCTCACGGAGATGTAGGTCCGGGGAGAAGCCATGCCGATTAGCCGTGCGACCAGCCTGTGGCGCAGCGCCGCCGACCACTTCGAGCCGGACGACGACGTCGATCCGAAGGCCCAGCGCCAGCTGCGCGGCCAGCTCGAGCAGATCGACTATGCCGCCTACGCCGCCAACAAGAAGGTGCTGGGCGGCGCGATCGGCAAGGCCGAGGCCCAGCAGTTCGAACGTCTCGCCTTGGCGACGGCCGTGGCCCGCACCCAATGGGCGGCCGCCTCGCTTGCGATCACGGAGAAGGGTCACGCCCTGACCCGCGATCAGGTGGAGCACCTGGCGCACTTGCGCATGGCCTATGAAGAGCTCAGCGAAGTCTACGGCGCCATGCGCCGGATGGTTGAGCGGGGCTACTTGGCCTATTCGGGCCCTCAGACGCCCGAGGGCTGATCGCGACGGCGCGCTAGACCCTGTCCCGGCTGACTTGGATCAAGTCAGCCGGGAAAGAACAGGGGCGTCGGCAATATCTGGAGCCCTTCTTATCCACTCAGGTTGATTTAACCTGAGTGGGAAGGGCTCTAGTCGCCCTTGAACTTCGCCGGCCGCTTCTCGCGGAAAGCGGCGATACCCTCCCGATAGTCGGCGCTGCGGCTGGCCAGCAGGTACTGGTCGCGATCCATATAGATACTGGCCTGGGCGGTGGCCGCCGAGATGGCGTTGACCGCCTCCTTGGTCATGCGCACCGGCAGCGGCGGCAGGGCTGCGACCTTGTCGGCCCACCGGCGGGCGGCCGCCAGTGCGCCGCCGGCTTCCGCCACCTCGTCGGCAAGGCCCCACGCGAGGCAGCGTTCGGCATCCGCCGCCTCGCCGAACATCACATATTGCTTGGCGCGCGAGGGGCCGGCCAGGGCCACCAGCTTCGGCAGCGTCCGCCAACTCATGTTCATGCCCAGCGGCACCTCCGGCAGGCGCATGTAGGCGCCTTGCCCTATCACCCGGAAGTCGCAGGACACCGCCAGCGCGCAGGCGCCGCCGATGCAATATCCCTCGATGGCGGCGATGGTCACCGCCTCGATCTCATCCCAGGCCTTGCAGAGGTCCGGCCCCGCCATGATCGCGCGGCGGCCCTCCAGAAGGGTCCCCTGCCCGACCCGCGTCTGGCTGGCCGAGAGGTCCGCGCCGGCGGAGAAGTAGGTCTCGGCGCCTGTCAGGATGACCGCCAGGATGTCGGTGCGCAGGCGCAGCAGGCGCGCCGCCTCGGTCAGCTCCGCCATCAGCTCACCGTTCAGCGCATTGCGCGCCTCCGGTCGCGCCAGCGCCACCTCGCAGACGGCCTCGCGGCGGCTGACGGCGATGTGCGTCCATCTCGCGTCGAACAGTTCGTCCGTGCCGGCGGCCCTCCAATGACGGACCACGATACACGAGGCGGCTTGCAAGCCGAGCCGCGCAGGCGAACTATCCACCCATGAACAAAATCGCCGCCCTGGCGTTCGCCGCCAGCTTCGCCCTCACCGCCACGGCCCAGGCCGCCGGCTACCAAGCGCCCCGCAACGGCTTCGGCCAGCCGGACCTGCAGGGGACCTGGACCAACGCCTCGCTGACCAGCCTGCAGCGGCCGGCGATGTTCAAGACGCTGACGCTGACCGAAGCCGAGGCCGCGGCCATGGAGAAACGCCGCGCCGCCGCCCGCGCCCAGGCCGACAAGCCCACCGATCCCAACTCCGGCGCGCCGCCGTCAGCCAACGATCCGGGCGGCTACAACGCCTCCTGGACCGACCCCGGCGTCAGCCTGGGCCGCATCGGCGGACAGGTCCGCACCTCCTGGATCGTCGATCCCGTCGATGGCCAGCTGCCCTATTCCACCACCGGAAAAGCCGCCTACATCGAGGCGCTGCGCAAGGCGCGGAACAGCTGGGACGGGCCGGAAAACCGCCCGCTCGGCGAGCGCTGCATCCTGGGCTTTGGCTCGACCGCCGGCCCGCCGATGCTCAACGTGCTCTACAACAACAACTATCAGATCGTGCAGTCCAAGGACTCCGTGGCGATCCTGGTGGAGATGAACCACGACGTGCGCATCGTGCGGCTGGTGGGCAAGGATTTGGCCGACAAGGCGCACCTGCCCGGTTACATGCGGCCCTGGATGGGCGACTCGATCGGCTGGTGGGACGGCGACACGCTGGTGGTCGAGACCACCAATTTCAATCCGGGCGAGAGCCTGCGCCCTTACTTCGGCAACTCCATCCTGCTGTCGCCGGGCGCCAAGGTGACCGAACGTTTCACCCGCGTCTCACCGACCCAGATCCTCTACCGCTTTTCGGTCGACGATCCGGCTACCTACAGCCAGGTCTGGAAGGCGGAGATGCCACTGAACGCCGCCAAGGGGCCGGTCTACGAATACGCCTGCCACGAAGGCAACTATGCGCTGCCCGGCATCCTGGCCGGCGCCCGCAAGGCCGACCGCGAGGGCAAGAAAATCGAGGCGGTGGACGTCAGCGGCGGCTAACCCTGCGGGCGGCTCGGCCCGGCAAAGGGCCGCCAAAATCCGCGTTTGAAAGGAAGCCCTTAACCTGCCGCGGGCATGGTGGCGGCATGGCAACGCTGCACGCCACCCGGGACGCCGCCAGCGGAGGGGCCCAAGGGCTGGGTTTTGACACCCTGCCCCTGCCCATGGCCGTTCTCGATTCCGAACTGCGCGTCGTGGAAACCAACGGCGCCTTCGCCGAGCTACTGGACGTGCCGGCCGCCAGCCTGATCGGCGAGCCGCTCGGCCATCGCCTGCGCTCCGCGGCCACCGATGTCCCCACCGGCGACGGCGTCCAGACCTTCGGATTCCAAGCCGCCGACGGTCCACGCTGGCTGCGCCTGGACCTGCAGGAACAGCACGACGGCCGGATCCTCGCGATCCTGGTCGACGTCACCGGCGAGCGCGCCGTGCTGGAGCGGATGAAGGCCGACTTCGCCGCCCGCGGCCGGCTGATGCATGACGCCGAGGTGGGTGTCTGGCGCTACGATCCCGACGCCGAGGTCTACCACTTCCCGAGCGAGCTCGCCCTGGGCCACGGCGGCAATCAGGAGCCGGTGCCGGTCGCGACCCTGCAGCTCATCCAGCACGAAGACGACCGCGTCATCGACGACGAGATCCGCGAGCGCCTGACCCGTGAGGAGGGCACGGCCGAGGCCGACATGCGCTATCGGACCGGCGACGGCGGCTGGCGGGTGCTGCGCGTGCTTTACCGTTCCGGCCGGAAGCTCCGCTCAGGCCGCTACGAGATGTACGGCCTCAGCCAGAACGTCACCGACCTGGCGCAGGCCCGCGACGACGCCAACGCCAGCGCCGGGCGCCTGAAGCTGGCCCTGACCGCCGCCCGCGCCGGGGTCTTCGGCTACGACTACGCCAAGGCCGAATACTGGCTGTCGCCGGAGTTCCGCGACCTGATGGGGCAAGTCGCCCTGGACGTCGCCGCCGCCTCCGATGATCCCCGGATAATCTTCCATCCCGATGATCGCGACACCATGCGCGCCATGGGCGTCGAAAGCATGAAAGCCGGCCACGCGATCTCCAGCGAGGCGCGCGTCCTCCGCGCCGACGGTCCGATGTGGGTGCGCGTCTATTGGCAGACGGAATGCGACGCTTCGGGCGCGCCGACGCGCGGCGTGGGCCTGTTGCTGGATATCGACGAACAGAAGCGTCAGGAGCTGGCGCTGACGGAAGCGCGCCTGCTGGCAGAGTCCGCCACGGCGTCCAAATCGAGCTTCCTGGCCTCGGTCAGCCATGAGATCCGCACGCCGATGAACGGCATCGTGGGCGTGCTGAACCTGCTGAAGCGCGAGAGCCTCAGCGCCGAGGGCCGCGACCTGCTGGGCGAGGCCCTGGCCTGCAGCGACATGCTAGCTCAGCTGATCGACGACGTGCTCGATTTCTCCAAGATGGAGGCCGGCAAGCTGGACGTGACGCCGGCGCCGACCGATCCGGCCGCGGTGATGACCAGCGTGGTGGCCCTGCTGCACCCGCAGGCCGACAGCAAGAACCTGTATCTGCGCGCGACCGCCGAGCCAATGGGTTGGGCGATGGTCGACCCGATCCGACTGCGCCAGTGCCTGTTCAACATCATCGGCAACGCCGTGAAGTTCACCGAGACCGGCGGCGTCGAGGTGCGCATGAGCCTCAGCGGCTCCGGCGCGGCGCGCAAGCTGCGCGTCGAGGTTCAGGACACCGGCGTCGGCGTCCCCGACCACGCCAAGGAGGCCCTCTTCGACCGCTTCCAACAGGCGCACACCGGCCCCGACCGCAAGTTCGGCGGCACCGGCCTGGGCCTGGCCATCTCGCGCAACCTGGCGCGGATGATGGGCGGCGACATGGGCTTCGAGAGCGCCGAGGGCCTGGGCTCGGTCTTCTGGTTCGAGATCGACGCGCCGCCGGCCGATGCGCCCGCACCCACGCCGAAGGCCGAAGCCGGCGATGCGCCGCTCACCGGGCTGAAGGTGCTGATCGTCGACGACAACCGCACCAACCGCCTGGTGGGCCTGAAGTCCCTCGAGGCCCTGGGCGCCGAGGCCGAGACCGCCGACAGCGGTGAGGCGGCGATCGCCGCCGCGGCCCGCGGCGGCTACGACCTCATCCTGATGGACGTGAACATGCCCGGCATGGACGGCATGGAAGCCACGCGCCGCATCCGCGCCATGGGCTCGCCCGAGGCCGACGTGCCGATCGTGGCGCTGACGGCCGACGTCATGACCCATCACCAGGCCGCCTATCACGACGCCGGCATGAACGGCTTCGTGCCCAAGCCCTTCTCGCCCGGCCAGCTGCTGGGCGAGATCCTGCGGATCGCCGGCTAGACCCTGTCCCGATTGGGCTCGTGCTACTTGCCGTCCGGCGAGAAGGCCAAGAGCACGTTCATCGCATTGCCGCCGGTGTTGGCGGCGCCCAGGAAGCCGCTCATGGTATAGACCATGCCGCCGGCGATGGCCGGGCCCATGCCGTCGATGCTGCCGCCAGGCTGGCCCTTCACCTGATTGACCGTGTCGTAGGTCTGGCCGGTCGTTGAGAAGGCCCAGATGATCTTGCCGCTCGCCGGATCGTAGGCCCGGAACCAGCCGTCCATCGTCCCGGAGAACACCGCGCCCGGCATGGCCGACGGCGCGGCGGATTGCGCCCGGATGCAGGCGCCCTTGGCGTAGTCGCGGCTGCGGTCGCCGGCGTAGTGGCAAGGCGCCTTCGGCGCAGGCGTCGACCACAGGAACTTGCCCGTGGCCGGATCGAGCGCATAGAGGCCGGGCTTGGCAGGGCCAAGCTTGTCGTCGGTGATGGCCGGCGCGCCCGGGACTTCGCCGAACAGGTTGATCACGTCGGAGATCGCCACAAAGAGGCGTTTGCCGTCGGCGGCCATGCCCCACTCGATGCCGCCCAGCGCCGAGCCCGAACCCACCGCCGTTTTCCAGACCAGCTTGCCGGTGTCCGGATCCATGCCGTAGGCGATGCCCGACTTCTGGCCCGAGAGCACCATCTGCTTTCCGCCCGGCAGCGTGAACAGGATCGGCGAGGCGCCGAAGTCATAGTCGGGGCCCACCGGCGTCGGGCAGTTGGGCAGGTTCGAGTGGTTCTCGCAGCCCATGATGAAGTTGTCTTTTTCAGTGACCTGCGTGCTCCAGCGGATCTTGCCGGTCTTCATCTCGATGGCGACGATGGCGTCGTCACCCTTGGTGGGCTCGTCGGTGTAGCTGTCGCCGGTGGCCACATAGACGAGGCCGCGCTTCGCATCGACGGTGGGCGCCGACCAGATCGCCGCGCCGGCCGGTCCCTGCATCATCACGCCCGCCGAGTTCTTGTGGGTCGGATGCAACGGCTCGGTGATGACGAAGGTCTTCCACTGGGTCTTGCCGGTGGCGAGGTCGAGCCCGACCAAAGAACCGCGGAAGCTGCAGCAGGCGTAGCTGAGCTGCCGCGCCGCCGGCTCCTCGCCAGAGGTCAGGGGGACGAACAACTGATCGCCGGACACGACCGGCGTCCCGGTGATCCCCGCGACCGGATTGGTCTCCAGTTGGCCGGAACGCCAGATCTCCTTGCCGGTGGCCGCATCCATGGCCCGCACGACCCGGGTGCGTTCGCCCACGAAGGTCGCCCAGCCGCTCGGCGAAATGGCGCTCTTCACCACCATCGGCGTGGTGCGCGAGGAGACGCCCTCGATCACCCAGTGGACGCAGCCCGTCTTGGCGTCGAGCGCGTAGAACTTGCCCGAGCGGTTGGTGATGAACAGCCAATCGCCGATCACCGTCGGCATGGAGCCGCCGGTCATGGCGAAGGCCCACTTCACCTTCAGCTTCGGCACATCGACAGCCTTCAGGCCCGGGTTGGGCTGGAAGCGACTGGAGTTGGCGTCGCGGCCCACGGCGGCCCAGTCACTGGGCGTCGTGTGGATCGGCGGCGTCGTCGTGCACATGACGTCGACGCCGCGGCTGGCGACGGGTGCGGCTCGCGCCCCGCCCGGCTGCGGATGGGCGTCGGGCCCGGCGACCGGCGTGGTCAGATAGGCGGCGACGGCAGCCTTGTCGGCGTCCGACAGGCCCTGGGCCATCGGCGCCATGACCCCGCCGGTCAGGGCCTGGAGGATCTGCGCCGGCTGATAGGTCGACAGCGTGGTCCGGTTCGGGGCGCGGTCGATGGCCGGCTCATGGCAGGATTTGCAGCGGGCGTTGAACACCGCCTCGCCACCAGCCGCCGCCTGGGCGCTCGCCACCAGGGGCGTCGCGAGCAGCGCCGCGCCCACAGCGGCGGCCGCCGCGAAAATCCAAGCCTTCATCCCGTCGCTCCCCAAACCGGTTTTTCCAAGCCTAGACGGCGCCGGGGGGCGATAACAAGCAGACCCGCGGCTTTGTTCAGCTTCCGGTCAGGTCATACCGCGCCTTAGTGGCGCCGGGATTTCGTGGTTCTGTAACCTTGGAGCCGTAGCCTCCTTGAGATCGTGGGAAGCGTCAGGCATGCGCCCTAGACGACCTAAGACAGCGCTGATGACAGCCGCCGTTGCTGCTGTCGCCCTTGCGGCCTCGACGGCCTTCGCGACCGACGGCCAGGTGAGCCTCAACGCGCACGACCTCGCCCTTCTCAACCGCGTCACCTGGGGCCAGTCGGCCAGCGCGGCCGAAGACCTGCAGAAGCTGGGCGCGCGGGCCTGGCTGGACCGACAGCTGCGCGCGCAGGCCGGCGACCGCCTGCCGCCGGCGGCCCAGGCGCAGGTCGACGCCCTGCCCGTCTCCAAGACGCCCATGCCCGAGCTGGTCGTGCAGCTGAACGCCCAGATCCAGGCGGCCAACAAGCTCACCGACCCCGACCAGAAGAAGCTCGCCCAGCAGGCCTATCAGCAGGCCATGACCGACCTCGGCAAACAGGCGGCGACCCGCGAACTGCTGCGCGACCTCTATTCGCCGGATCAGTTGCAGGAGCAGATGACCTGGTTCTGGCTGAACCACTTCAACGTCCATATGTACAAGCGCGACGTCCGCGCCATGATCGGCGACTACGAGGACCAGGCGATCCGGCCGCGCGCGCTCGGCAAATTCCGCGATTTGCTGGAAGCCACGCTCAAACACCCGGCCATGCTGCGCTATCTGGACAACGACCAGAACGCGAACGGCCACATCAACGAAAACTACGCCCGCGAGATCATGGAGCTGCACACCCTGGGCGTGGGCTCCGGCTACAGCCAGAGGGACGTACAGGAGCTGGCGCGCATCCTCACCGGCGTCGGCGTCGACGTGAACCCCGATCCGCCGAAGCTGAAGGCCGCTTACCAGCCGTTGCTGGTCCGCTCCGGCCTGTTCGAGTTCAATCCGAACCGCCACGACTTTGGCGACAAGGTCTTCCTGGGCCATACCATCAAGGGCTCGGGCTTCGGCGAGGTCGAGCAGGCGCTGGACATCATCGCCCGGGAACCCGCCACCGCTCACCACGTCTCGGCCCAGATGGCGGCCTACTTCATGGGCGACGATCCGCCGCCGGCCCTGGTCGACCGCATGGCCAAGGCGTTCCAGCGCTCCGACGGCGACATCGCCGCGACCCTGCGCGTGCTGTTCACCAGCCGCGAGTTCGACGCGTCCCTCGGCAAGGCCTTCAAGGACCCGATGCACTACACGGTGTCGGCGGTGCGGTTCGCCTACGACGGTCGGGTGATCCTCAACACCACCCCGATGCAGAACTGGCTGAACCGGATGAGCGAGGGGCTCTACAACCACGAGACCCCGGACGGCTTCTCCGCGGCGTCGGCGTCTTGGAACGGCCCGGGCCAGATGGCCGTGCGCTTCGAGATCGCCCGCCAGATCGGCTCCGGGTCGGCGGGGCTCTTCAAGCTCGACCAGCCGCAGGCGAAGGACCAGCCGGCCTTCCCGCAGCTGCAGAACGCCCTCTACTACAAGGCCGGCCTCGACCAGACGCTGGCCCCCACCACCAAGTCAGCCCTCGGCCAGGCGGGATCGCCGCAGGACTGGAACACCCTGTTCCTGTCATCTCCGGAGTTCATGCGCCGATGACCCTGCATCGCCGTCATCTGTTGACCCTAGCCGCCGCGACGGCGCCGGCCCTGGTCGCCGGCGGCGTCTGGGCCGCGCCGCAGACCTCGACCCGCCTCTTGGTGGTCTTCCTGCGCGGCGCCTATGACGCGGCCAATGTGGTGATCCCCACGGGCAGCGATTTCTACTACCAGGCTCGTCCGACCCTCCACATCGTCAAGCCCGATCCGGCCAATCCCGACGCGGCCCTGCCGCTGGACGCCGACTGGAGCCTGCACCCGGCGCTGAAGGACACCATCTATCCGCTGTGGAAGGCCGGCCAGGTCGCCTTCGTGCCCTTCGCCGGCGCCGGCGACGACCTGTCGCGCAGCCATTTCGAGACCCAGGACACCATCGAGCTCGGCCAGGCCGTGCAGGGCTCGCGCAACTACGGCTCCGGCTTCATGAGCCGGCTGTCGATGACCCTGAACGGCGCCGAGCCGATCGCCTTCACCGACCAGCTTCCCCTCACCTTCCGGGGCGGCAAGGCGATCCCCAACGTGGCCGTGGGCGCGGTCGGCAAGCCCGGCGTGGACGACCATCTCGCTGGCCTGATCCAGCAGATGTACCAGGGCCAGCCGCTCGGTCCCGCGGTCGCCGAGGGCTTCCAGGTCCGCAACCAGGTCTACCAGTCGATCTCCCAGGAGATGGTCGCGGCCAACCGCGGCGCGGTCTCGCCGAAAGGCTTCGAGCTGTCGGCGCGGCGTATCGGGCGCCTCATGAAGGCCAACTACAATCTGGGCTTTGTCGACATCGGCGGCTGGGACACCCACGTCAACGAGGGCGCGGCCCAGGGCTATCTGGCCGGCCGATTGGGCGAGCTCGGCCGCGGTCTGGCGGGCTTCGCCGACGAGATCGGGCCTGACGCCTGGAAGGACACCGTGGTCGTCGTGGTCTCCGAGTTCGGCCGCACCTTCCGAGAGAACGGCGACCGCGGCACCGACCACGGCCACGGCAGCGTCTATTGGGTGCTGGGCGGCGGCGTGAAGGGCGGCCGCCTGGCCGGCGAACAGGTCCAAGTGGTCGAAACCACCCTGAACCAGAACCGCGACTACGCCGTGCTCACCGACTACCGCTCCCTGATCGGCGGCCTGTTCGGCCGGATCTACGGCCTCAACCAGAACCAGCTCGGCCAGGTGTTCCCCGGCGCGGCGCCGAAAGACCTGCAGCTCGTCTAGACGACCAGCGCGTTCTCGCCGATCGCCTTCAGCGCGGCCAGGCCCTCGTCGAACTGCGGGCCGACCATCTTGTCCATGGGGAAAACCATGTGCATCAGCCGGGTGACGAAGGTCGTCGGCCCGTACATCGCCCAGGTGAGCTTGGTCCCGGAGCCTTGCGGCTCCAGGGTAAACTCGGCGGTGTTGTGCGCCGTGAACGGCTTGGTGAAGTCGAGCTTGATGACCACTTTCGAGGGCGCATCGGCTCGCAGGATCTCCATGCTGCCGGAGCCGGCCTTCTTGCCCACCCAGGCATAGCCCGCGCCCACGCCGCTCTTTGGACCAGTGAAGGTCTTGGCGATCTCGGCGTCCATCTTCTCGAAGGGCGACCAGTCCGCCCAGGCGTGGAAGTCGTTGATATGGGGGAAGATCGCCGCCGGCGGGGCGTCGATCACCGTCGAACGTTCGACGCGGAAGGTCTCGGCCATGATCTTGAGGCTCCTGATCCAGTTGGGCATCGCCTCGATGCCTGCTGGAAGACGCCGCAGCATCGGTCACGCCGACACGTTGTGCAAATTTTCCGCGCCAGGCTTCCCTTAACGTCAGGCCGGCTTGCGTCGGCTCGGCGACGGTCCAATAGTCCGCGCTCGCCTCGTTGGACCGGGCGCATCGGGGATACAGATGATCAGACACGCAAAGCCCGCCGCCCTGGTGGCGACCCTCGGCTTGTTCGCGGCCACCTCTGGCGCCGCGGCCGCCACCTATACCCTGGAGCCGACGCCTTCGACCGTGGCCTGGGGCCACTATGACGGGACGGACAAGCCCGCGCTAACGGTCAAGTCGGGCGACGTGGTGGCGGTGCACACCCTGCTCACCAACAACCCGACGGGCCTGAAGGCCAACGGCGTGCCGGACGACCAGATCGAGCCGGCCCTGCGCGACGTCTACGAACATGTGCCGGCGTCCGCGCGCGGCCCCGGCGGCCACGTGCTCACCGGCCCCATTGTGATCGAAGGCGCGGAGCCCGGCGACACCCTGGAAATCCGCATCCAGAAGATCGATCTGGCGATCCCCTATGCCTACAACGGCTTCGGCGCCGCGAACGGCCTGCTGCGGGACGATTTCCCCTACCGCCGCACCAAGATCATCCCCCTGGATCGGCAGGCGATGGTCGCGCGCTTCGGCCCCGGCATCGTCATTCCCCTGCATCCGTTCTTCGGCAGCATGGGCGTAGCCCCGCCACAGGAGATGGGCCGCTGGGATTCCACGCCGCCCACGGTGATCGGCGGCAATATGGACAACAAGGAACTGGTGGCCGGAACCACGCTCTTCCTGCCGGTCTTCGTGAAGGGCGCCTTCTTCAACGTCGGCGACGGCCATGCGGGCCAGGGCAATGGCGAGGTCGACGTCACCGCGATGGAGACGTCCCTGGTGGGGACCTTCCAGTTCATCCTGCACAAGGGCGAGCGCCTGCCCTATCCGCGCGCCGAGAGTCCGACCCACTACATCGCCATGGGTTTCGACGACGACCTCGCCGTCGCGACCGTGAAGGCCGTGCGCAACATGGTCGAGTTCCTCGCCACCCACAAAGGCATGACCCGTGACGACGCCTATATGCTGGTCAGCGTCGCCGGCGACGTCGACATCAGCGAGCTGGTCGACCGCAACAAGGGCGTCCATGTGATGATGCCCAAGGCGGTCTTCGCCAAATAGCGGCTTGCCAGGGCGCCGCGGCGAGCGTCCCATCCCTCAAGAGCGACGGCGCGGGCCAACCGCGCCGGCACGCCGCTGGAGGAGGTAAGTACGATGGACGGATCCGTCGATCTCAAGCGCGAAGCCCAGGCCCGCGCCTACGCCGAGCCGCTGGAAACACTGAACCCGGCCCAGCCGGAGCTCTTCGCCACCGACGCCATGTGGCCCTATTTCGACCGCCTGCGCGCCGAGGCGCCGGTGCACTACACGCCGGAAAGCGACTATGGGCCCTTCTGGTCGGTCACCCGCTACAACGACATCATGGCCGTCGACACCAATCACCAGGTGTTCTCCTCGGCGGACGGCATCACCCTGCAGTCGCTCGAGTCCAAGGCCGAGATGGCCAAGCGCCCGACGCGCTCCAGCTTCATCTCCATGGACCCGCCCAAGCACGACGTGCAGCGGCGCACGGTCAGCCCGGTCGTCGCGCCGTCGAACCTGCAGAACATGGCGCCGACCATCCGCGAGCGCGCCGGCGTGATCCTCGACGCGCTGCCGATCGGCGAGACCTTCGACTGGGTAGACCTGGTCTCGAAGGAGCTGACGGCCATGACCCTCGCCACCCTCTTCGACTTCCCCTTCGAGGAGCGGCGCAAGCTCACCTACTGGTCGGACATGATGACCAATGCGCCGGGCTTCGGGCCGGTGAAGAGTTGGGACCACAAGCGCGAGGAGCTGGACGTCTGCTTCTCGGCGTTCCGTGAGCTCTGGAACGAGCGTATCGATGCGCCGCCGAAGTTCGACCTGATCTCCATGCTGGCCCACGGGGAGGCCACCCGGGACATGGACGTCCACGAATTCAACGGCAACCTGGGCCTGCTGATCATCGGCGGCAACGACACCACGCGGAACACCATCTCCGGCTCGGTCTATGCGCTGAACAAGCATCCGGATCAGTACGACAAGCTGCGCGCCGACCCGTCGTTGATCCCCTCTATGGTCTCGGAGACCATTCGCTGGCAGACGCCGCTGGCGCATATGCGGCGCACGGCGACCCAAGACTTCGAGCTGGGCGGCAAGGCGATCCGCGAGGGCGATCTGGTGGCCATGTGGTACGTCTCGGGCAACCGCGACGACAGCGTCATCGCCGATCCCAACGCCTACGTCATCGACCGCGAGCGGCCGCGCACCCACCTGTCGTTCGGCTTCGGCATCCACCGCTGTGTCGGCAACCGGCTGGCCGAGTTGCAGCTGACGATCATCTGGGAAGAGATCCTGGCGCGCTTCCCGCACATCGAGCTCGTCGAGGAGCCGCAGCGCACCCACTCGGTGTTCGTGAAGGGCTACGAGACCCTGCGGGTGCGCATCCCGCGCCGAGCTTAGCGGGCCGCCGCAGCCGCCTCGAACTTGAACGCCAGGTAGCGGAACGTCCCGTCTTTGGCGTCACCCTGGCCTCACAGCGCGGCGTGCGCCGGCTCTGTTGGATGCAACTCGCTCATGTTCACGAACTCGCCGGCCCGATAGCGCCGGAAGTGCTCGTTGATGGTGGCCGCGGAATCCGCCACGAACGGGCCGTGCTGGATCAGCGGCTCGCTGATCGGCTTCCCGGCATAGAGCACGAGCCGAGCGCCGCCGTCAGTCGCCTCCAGGACCAAATCCGCCGCCTCCGAAGGCCCGAACCAACCTGTCTGCCCGGCCACAACCGTCTCCCCACCGACACGAACGGCGCCCTCGATCACGTAGACAAAGCCGTTGTACGAGGCCGGCAGGTCCTGCCGGAAGGTCGCCTTCGGCTCCAGCTTAAGATCGATCATGGTGACCGGAACCCGATTGGCGGTCGTCGACGCGGTCGAGCCTGACGCGCCGCTGTACAGGCGCGCCTCGGCCCCGGGCGCACGAACGACCGGCGCCTGGTCGCGCGGGATGATCTGGAATCGCGGCGGCAGGTTCCGGTCGGAGGCCGGTAGCGCGATCCAAAGCTGCAGGATCCGTGTCCGCCCCTCGGCCTCGACCGCTTCGTTGTGGATGATCCCCCGGCCCGCCGTCATCCAGACCACATCGCCGGCTTCCATCGGACCCTCGTCCCGATCGAACAGCCCGCCCTCGAGAATGAGCGTCACCGTCTCAAGTCCGGCGTGGGGATGAGGGCCGCCAATGATGCGGCGAACCGGGAGGTCCAGACGATCGTCCATCAGCAGGACGAAGGGATCTGTGGCGGCAAGCGCCGTCGAACGCACGACCTCCACGGCGGTGTGGCCTTCGCCGATGAAGCCGGGCTCGGGTGCGGGGGTGGTGTCGATGCGAGAGATGAGGCGGGTCATGGTGAGCAATCCGGTATCATTTTGTGACTGAGGCGGGATATGTTCCCCTGCCCTCGCGGCCGCAAGCAGGCACAGTCCTGATACCGGTCACCTCCCGCGCCCTCGGACGACCTGCCCAAAAACAAAAAGGCCGGCTCCCTTTCCGAAGTCGGCCTGACGGAAGCCGTCGCCGGCGTCTCCGCCGGCGACGAGCCCTATCCGATCCGTTCAGGCGGCCTCAGCGACCGCTTTCTGGCGCGAACGCAGCACGACGCCGAGCCCGCCGAAGCCGAGGATCATCAGCGCCCAACTCGCAGGCTCCGGCACGCCGGGTGTGAAGGTTCCATTGCCCGGCACGAACTCCGCGAAGCCGGTGAAGCCCTTGTCGACGACGGGCCACAGGCTGATGCCGAACTGCTCAGGGCTGAGCACGACATTGTTCAACGAGGAGATCGCAATCACATCGGTGATGGTGTCGCCTGAAATCGTGACCCCCGCGGCGGGGGTCGCCGGGTTCACCGTGATCGCGTTGTTGAAGAGGACATAGCCAAAGCCCTCGGAGGCGAACGGCGCAGGAGCGCCGGCGCCCTCCGTGTTGATCCCCCACACATAGACGGCGCCCGGCGTTGTGCCGATCGGCGCGTCTGCTGTGGCGCTGAGCACTAGGTCGGAGCCGTCGACGGTTGCGGACGCGCTCAAGATGTCCACGTCGCCGTCGCCGCGATGCTCACCCGCGCGCCGCTGGAGAACTCTACGACCATCGCCGGCTCGGCGTTTCGCGCCCCGGACGCATCGACCACAACCGCCGGCGCAAAGCCGCCGGACCCGCCGCCCGCCATGTAAATCCGTCGCCAGCGATAGAGGAGTAACTGGCGCCAGCGCCCCACCTACCGCCCGTGGCCTTCAGGCCGGATGATCGCCGCAAGCATGGCGAGGGGGCCCGACGTTGGACGTTCAAGATGATCATCAGCATGGTGCGCGAGGCGATGGCGATCGTCATCAGCACCCTCATCAGCACGGTGCGCGGAGCGCGGTTCGCGACGAGCCCCTGCGCCGGATTGAGGTGATCACGGGTAGCGAGCGACGCCGGCGATGGGCGCCGGAGGAGAAGGCGAGGATCACCCGGGAGAGCCTTGAGCCTGGCGCTAATGTCTCGGCGGTGGCGCGCCGATATGGGGTGAGCATCGGTCTGCTGCACTACTGGCGCAAATGCGTGCGGGACGGCGTCGGTGCATCGCCGCTGCATTTCGTGCCGGTGGTGGCCACGCATGCTGAGCCGGCGTTGAGCCCGGCGAGCGGCGTGATCGAAATCGAGCTGGCCGGCTCACGGATCCGGCTGAGCGGTCCGGTGGACGGGTCTAACCTGCGGGTCGTTTTATCGGCAGTGCGGGCCAGCGGATGATCTCGCCGCGCGCCGACCTGAAGGTGGTCGTCGCTTCCCAGCCCATCGACTTCCGGCGTGGCGTGAACGGTCTGGTCGCCCTGGTGGCTGAGGCGCCAGGCGCCGATCCGTACGGCGGGACTGTCTTCATCTTCAGGTCCAAACGAAAGGATCGGCTGAAGCTGCTGACATGGGATGGCAGCGGCATAATCCTGGCGACAAAATGGCTAGAGGCTGGCGGCTTTACCTGGCCTCCGATCACGGCAGGCCGGGTGGAGATCGGCCCCGAGCAGATGGCGCTTCTGGTGGCCGGTCTGGACTGGACAAGGGCGGTTGCGGCGCCCGTCCGGCGGCCAACAAAAGTAGGCTGAAACGTTGTAATTGCTGGCATTTATGGGCTCAAAAAGCTAAGTTTGCGCATGCCGCTTCGCGCCGAAGACCTGCCGCACGAGATCGAGCCTTTGCGGGCCATGGTGCTCTCGCTGGCGGCCGAAAACGAGGCGCTCAAAGCGGCGATTAAGCAGATCAACGCCCAGGTCTTTGGCCAGCGCTCCGAGCGCGCAAGCCTTCTGGCCGAGGGGCAGCTGGACCTGGAGCTGGGCGATCTTGCCGATGCGCCGACTGTAACGGATCAGACCGCGCCCGCACCTACGCGTGAGCACGCCAAGCGTAAGCCGGCCAATCGAAACATCGGCCGGCTGGCGAGCTGGCTGCCGCGGGTTATCGAGGTGATCGAGCCGGCGGTTACGACATGCGCCTGCTGTAGCGGCGCGCTGCACAAGATCGGGGAAGACGTCGCTGAGGCCTTGGACGCTGTCCCTGCCCAGGTGCGGGTGCTGCGCACCATCCGTCCCAAGTACGCCTGCCGCGCTTGCGAGAGCGGGATCACCCAAGCGCCCGCCAAGTTGCGCCTCTTCGACGGCGGCATGGCGACCACGGCCTTGGTCGCCAGCGTGGCGGTGTGGAAGTATGCTTGGCACATGCCGTTGAACCGGCAGGCCCAGATCCTGGCTGGCCAGGGCGTCAGGCTGGACCGGGCGACCTTAGGCAAATGGGTGAAGAAGGCGGCGTGGTGGCTGAAGGGGCTTTATCTGCGCCAGCTTGAGGTGATCCACAGCCATCCGCGCCTCTACTGCGATGAGACCCGGCTGCCGGTACGTAAGATAGGCCGACGACGAACTCACACGGGACAGCTATGGGCGCATGCGGTGGATGATCGGACCTGGGGCGGGCCGGCGGCGCCGGCGGTCGTCTACATCTTCGCTCAGGGCCGTGGCCATAAGGAAATCCGCGCTCAACTGGCCGACTATCAGGGCTTGCTGCAGGTGGACGGCTATAGCGCCTACAAGGGCTTGGCCAAGCCTGGGCGCAAGCCCGGGCCGATCGAACTGGCCTTCTGTCTGGCCCACGCCAGGCGCAAGTTTACCGACGTCTACAAGACCACCCAGTCGCCCTTCGCTGCCGAAGCGATCGGCGCCTTTGCCCGGATCTATGCCATCGAGGCCGAGATCCGCGGACGCAGCGCGCAGGAGCGGATGGTGGTCCGCCAGGCCAAGACCGCGCCGATGATGGCCGATCTGAAGCGACGCTTCGAAGATGAACTTGCGGGTCTGTCGTCTAAGTCCAAGCTCGCAGGCGCGATCCGCTATAATCTGGCGCACTGGTCTGGCCTGACGCGTTTCTTGAATGATGGGCGGCTGGAGGCGGACAACAATAGCGTGGAGCGAACGATGAGGCCCATCGCTCTTGGGCGCCGCAACCATCTCTTCGCCGGTGATGACGGCGGAGCGGAAACCTGGGCGATCCTGGCTTCGCTGCTGAACACGGCTAGGCTCAACGACATCGATCCCTTCGTCTGGCTGAACGATGTCCTCGAGCAGATCGTCAGTGGCCAGACCAAGGCCAACGACCTGGACCGTCTGCTGGCGTGGAACTGGAAGGCGGACCGCGCCGTGCAGATGGCGGCAGCGGCATGAAGCGGGCGCCGACCAAGGCTCGGCCTGCGGCCGAGCGCGCCATGGGCGACGCGGAGCTTGAGCGCTGGCTGCGCGCGCGGCGGGCGCACAACCCCCTCGTCAAGACGTTGCCCATGCTGGATGGCTTCGTCACCGCCATGGCTGCAGGGCCCATAGGGCTGGATCTGATGGGCCATATATGCGCCGCCCTGGCCCTGAAACGCAGCGCCTGGGATGTGGGAGCAACGCCCGAGTTTGCAGCGATCAAGGCGACGGCGGATCGCTTCAACGCCCTCAGCGCCACGCTCTCGGATGCGGAGCCAAAGCCTTTGCACGCCCGCAAGTCCAACGGCGACATCGACGCCGCGCCATGGTGCGAAGGCTTCCTGACCGCGGTCAATCTCGACCGCAAGGCTTGGCAAGACGTGCTCAACCTCGACAACCATCTGCACGGGCTGACGCTACCCATCCTGCTTCACTGCAAGAACAACCGCGGCGAGCCGATGCTCGGACCGCCAAGAGCAGGGATCGAAACCCAGATCTTCTTGAAGCAGGCCTATACCGACATCCCGATGAGCGTCCGCGCCATCCGCGACCACTATCACGTCACCCGATACAACGAGCCTCCGCACCGAGCCCCCTATCGCTGAGATGACGGCATCTTCCCGCGACCTGATCGCGGGTGGAAGGTGGGGCGCTGGAGCCAGTTAC
>NZ_DATAPY010000022.1:0-95899 GCF_036264965.1 Phenylobacterium sp. | reverse complement strand
TGCCGCAGTGATCACGCGCGCCTTGCCAGGAACCATGCCGGCATTGAGCAGCAGGAAATCGATCGGCCGACCTCGCTTGACGAGCGTTGCAAGCGCGGACTGAACGCTGGACGGTTTGTCCAGGTCCAGTTCCAGCGGTGTGAAGACCTTTCGTTTGGTCTCAGCCGCGAGTTGTGCGGCCGTTTCCCGGGTCTGAGCGACGCCGCGCCCGGTGATGATGATCTCGCGCCATCCCTGTTCGGAAAGTAGGCGGGCTGCCGCATCACCGAGCCCGGAGGTGGCGCCGGTGACGAGAGCGATCGAATGTTCCATGGGTGGCTCCGTGGTAAAGGTAAGATCAAGGCAGTCTCGCGAAGCGGGGGCCGCCTTGTCATTTTTGAACTGTTCGGTTATATATTCGTGCCTAGAGGTCGCGGTCAAGGAATTTAAAACTAAATGTTTCAAAAAGCTGAGAGGCCCCGTGGACGCCCACGTAGCTTCGACGAGAGCGCCGCGCTGGAAAAGGCGACCCGGGTGTTCCGGTCGAAAGGCTACGACGGAACGACGATCGACGATCTCGTCGCAGGCATGGGTGTGGGACGGCCAAGTCTGTATTCCGTCTTCGGGGACAAGCGGACGATATTCTTGCGTGTCCTTCGGGCGTACGCAGAGGCAAAGGGCGCTCGCGCTGCGAAGGCGCTGTTCTCGCCGCCGGCTCTTCGCGACTCGCTCGTCGGCTTCCTGAGGCACGCAGTAGAAAGTGCGACCGAGGAAGGATCGGCCCCAGGATGTCTTCTGGTGTGCGTCGCCCCCCTCGTAGACGACGCTGAGGTCAGGCAGTTCCTGAAGGACGCCGTCGCTGGCGGCGTGGCGCTAGTGAAACGCCGATTCTGCGACGCGATCAGCGCGGGAGAAGTACCGTCTGACTTTCCCGTAGCTGCGCGCGCGAGCCAGGTCCTCGACCTGTCGCGCGGTCTGACCATGCGTGCGCAAATGGGCACGCCGCGCAAGACGCTTCTAAAAGACGCCGAGGAAGCGGCCGAGTTGGTGCTCCTGCCGCGGCGTGGAAATGCAGCCCCAGAAGGTTGATGGTGGATGGGGTGGACGTCGTACCGACCGCTGGCGGCGTCATCTTTACAGGCAGGCCGGCGAAGTCTTCGCCGCAGACCAGGCTGTAGGCAGCCACGCGAAGCCGAATTCTCTCTGATCAAGATTCTCGCCTAAGGTGGCAAACTCCTACATCATACGGAATTCCGTATATTGTGTTATAATACGGTTTTCCGTATATGAAGGCTTTATGCGGTTTTTCGTATATTGACATTTGATACGGAAAACCGTATATTGTCGCCTGAGGTGAATCATGGATCAGGCGACCAGAACCCAGGCTCAATTAGGCGCATATCTGCGTCGGGCAAGGAAGACGAAGGGGCTGACGCAGGACAGCCTTGCTGAGCAAATCAACAAGCGTCAGGCGACGGTCTCCAATCTCGAATCCCCGGAAGGCGGAGCTACGCTTGAGACGCTATTCGCCGTGCTGTCAGCGCTCGACCTTGAGCTTGTCGTAAGGCCCCGCACCAAAGGCAACCGTGACAGCCTCGGGGATATATTCTGATGGCGCGGCGTCCAAAGGCTGTCCGCCTCGGCGTGTTCCTCAATAGCCGCCACGTTGGCTACCTCACCCAGGAAGCCAGTGGCGCAGTCGACTTCCGCTACGCGCCCGAATGGCTCGCGTGGGACTCCACCCTGTCCGTCTCGCTCTCACTTCCCCTGCGGGAAGATCGCTACATCGGTGCGCCCGTCCTGGCGGTGTTCGATAACCTCCTGCCGGACAATCAAGGCATCCGAAAGCGCGTCGCCGAGCGCGTTGGCGCGGAAGGGACCGACGCCATCAGCATGCTGGCGGCGTTGGGGCGCGACTGCGTCGGCGCGCTTCAATTTCTGCCTGAGGGCGTTGAGCCTGGCCCTCCCGGCGTCGTTGAAGGCACACCGATCTCAGATGCGGAAATCGCTGAAACGCTCCGCAACCTAGCGACCAATCCGCTCGGAATGGACAGAGCGAAGGACTTCCGCATCTCGATTGCCGGCGCGCAGGAAAAGACCGCCCTGCTCAAGCGCCGCGGCCGCTGGCAGCGGCCCACCGGCTCGACTCCGACGACCCACATCTTCAAGCCCCAGATCGGCAAACTCCCGAACGGGCTCGATCTCTCGAACTCCGTCGAGAACGAATATCTCTGCCTCAAGATCACCGAGGCCTTTGGCATACCTACCGCCTCGGCTGAGATCGCGACGTTCGAAGATAAGCGCGTCCTCATCGTCGAGCGCTTCGACCGGCTCTGGACGGACGACGGCCGGCTCTTACGCGTCCCGCAGGAAGATATGTGCCAGGTGCTTGGGCGGCCCTGGACGCAGAAATACGAGAGTGAAGGCGGCCCCGGCGTACTCGATATCGAGTATGCGCTCGGCGCCAGTGACGAACCGACCTTGGACCGGCTGAACTTCCTGAAGGCGAACTTGGTGTTCTGGCTCCTTGGCGCGACGGACGGTCACGCGAAGAACTTCAGCGTCTTCCTGTATCCGGGCGGAGGCTTTCGCCTGACCCCGCTCTACGACATCATCTCAGCGCAGCCGAGCTTCGATGCGAAGCATGTCCGCCACAAAGACTTTAAGCTGGCGATGGCGGTGGGGAAGACCCGCCACTACGGGATCCTCGGCATCCATCGCCGTCATTTCGTCGAAACGGCAGAGCTCGCCGCCCTAAGCCAACGCAGCGCGATCAGCATGATCGAAGAGGTGATCGAGGCGACCCCGAAGGCCCTTCACGGCGCGATCAGCAAGTTGCCCAAGGACTTCCCGGCCGACATTGCGGCCTCCATTCATAGAGGCGTCAAAGATCGCATCGCGCAGCTCGCCAAGGAGCGCGAAAAACCATGAACCTGAAGCTCGACCGGCGCCTGCTTGATGCATCGGATTGGAGCACAAGCGGCGGCGCCTTTCGCGCGACAACGCAGGCCCACGGGCTCTACACCACCACCGGGGACGCGACCCTGCGAACCCGGTAGGTTCGGCCTCCTTGTCGCGGACAGGCATCTCGCGCCGCGCCCAATCGCGTTTTGTCACGTTGGCGGCGCGTCTTGTACGTTTTGCGCACAAACACCGTGGCGCGAAAACACCAGGCGCCGAAAGCCGGTCCGAGCCCCGGGCCCCGAGCCGCCCTTCAGGGCTCTCGCCCGCCGACCCGAGCGGCGGACGCCTCAAGGCGTCGAAGCATGGCGATCAAGGTGTCCACCTCCTCCGCGCTGAAATCCGCGAGCACGGTGTCTTCCAGGGCCAGGGCCTTCGGCGCCACCTGGTCGTAGAGCGCCCGGCCCTGGGCGGTCAGGCTCAACAGGTGCGAGCGCTTGTCACGCGGGTTGGGGGCGCGGCGCATGAGGCCGCGCGCGACCAGGGCGATCGCCGCGCGACTGACCGTGACCTTGTCCATGCGGGTCGCAGCCCCGAGATCGAGCTGGGTGGCGCCGCCCTTCTCGGCCAGCACGGCGATCAGGCGCCATTCCGGAATGTTCAGCCCGAAAAGCGTCCGATAGGCGCCGGCGATCACCTCGCTGACGGTGTTGGTGGCGATCGAGAGCCGGTACGGCACGAACGCGGCGAGCCGCAGGGCTCGAGGCTTTTTCATGGTCCCGCCCTAAGCTGTGATCCTGAGTGATCAGGTTACGAGCCCACCACGGAGGTCCAGCCCGGCGCCTCGCAGAAAGTTTCAACAGACACTAGTTTTACCACGCAACTAGTATCATAAGATACTACTTTCCCAGCGCCTTGGGAACGGCGACGTCCAGGCGCTGTTTGAATCGATCGAGCTCGACCAGATCCGTCGCGGCGTGATCAAGGTCGACGCCTGATCTGTGCGGCAAAGGAGCGTCGAATGACCGTCCATGAGACCTTGGGCGCGGCCGCGGCCGCTCAGGCCCTGCGCGCGCCGCTGACGGGGTTCGGCAACCATTTCGAGACCGAGGCCGTGGCCGGCGCCTTGCCGATCGGCCGCAACTCCCCGCAGAAGACGCCCTTCGGCCTCTATGCCGAGCAGTTCTCGGGGACGGCCTTCACCGCCCCGCGGTCCGAGAACCGCCGCTCCTGGCTCTACCGACTGCGGCCCACGGCGAGCCACGCACCGTTTGCGCCCTACGCCGGCGCGCCCCTGCTCCGCTCGGGCCCTTTCGACGAGGTCCCCCCGACGCCCAATCGCCTGCGGTGGGACCCGGCGCCGATCCCCGAGGGCGCGGTCGACTTCGTCGACGGCCTTATCACCTATGGCGGCAATGGCGACGTGGCGACCCAGGCCGGCGTCGGCATCCACCTCTATGCGGCGACCCGGTCGATGACCGAGCGGGTGTTCTTCTCCGCCGACGGGGAGCTGCTGATCGTTCCGCAGGAGGGGCGCCTGGAGCTTCGGACAGAGCTTGGGGTGATCCCGCTGACGCCGCAGCAGATCGCGGTGATCCCGCGCGGCCTGCGGTTCGCCGTTGTCCTGCTGGACGGGGCGGCGCGCGGCTATGTGCTGGAGAACTACGGCGCGGCGCTGCGGCTGCCGGAGCTGGGGCCGATCGGCGCCAACGGCCTGGCCAACCCGCGCGACTTCGAGACGCCGCAAGCCTGGTTCGAGGACCGCGACACGCCCACCGAGGTGCTGCAGAAATTCCAAGGGCGCTTGTGGACCACCGCCCTCGACCACTCGCCACTGGATGTCGTGGCCTGGCACGGCAACCTCGCGCCCTACGCCTACGACCTCAGGCGGTTCAACGTCATCAACACGGTGAGCTTCGACCACCCGGATCCGTCAATCTTCACGGTGCTGACCTCGCCTTCGGATACGCCCGGGACCGCCAACTGCGACTTCGTGATCTTCCCGCCCCGCTGGATGGTGGCCGAAGACACCTTCCGGCCGCCGTGGTTCCACCGCAACGTCATGAGCGAGTTCATGGGCCTGATCCACGGCGCTTATGACGCCAAGGCCGGCGGGTTCACGCCCGGCGGCGGCTCGCTGCACAACCAGATGAGCGGCCACGGGCCGGACCGCGAAAGCTATGAGAAGGCCGTGGCGGCGCCGCTCGCCCCACATCGGCTCGCCGACACCATGGCCTTCATGTTCGAGACCCGCTGGGTGATCCGCCCGACCCGCTGGGCCACCAAAACGCCCCTCGCCCAGCTTGACTACGACGATGTCTGGCAAGGCTTCGACAAGGCGCAGCCTCCGCGATGATCCACGGGCTCGACGGTCGGCAGGCCGCCTTGGAACCTGGGACCCCCTAGCCGATCGGCACGCCGATGATGGCCTTGACGATCAGGCGATCTTCCGGCCGGCCGTAGCCCGTGCCGACGCCGAGGTTGAGATCCCACTTGCCGATGGACTTGTCGATGATGGCGAAGAATTCCTGATCGTTGTCGCCCAGCCGGCCGAACCGCTTGGCGTCGCCCAGGCCGTTGTAGCTCTCGAAACCGACGTCGAAGCCCTCGACGATCTTGCGGGTCACCATGGTGGCCAGCTGGTAGGAGGCGGGGCCTTTGGCGGGGCCGGAGACGGCCCAGTCGATGTTCAGGTTCGTGGCCAGGGTCCAGGGCCCGGTCCGGTAGCCCACGATGCCCTTCAGCTCGGCGTTCCACGGGTTGATGTCGATGTCGCGCCGCACCCGGCCGAGCTCGAAATTGACGCCCCAGAAGAACGGGTCGTCCTTGTCGTGCGGGGCGATGAACTTGATGCGGCCTTTCACGCCGCCGATCTCGCCATTGCCGTGATCGTCAAAGGTCATCAGGGGCAGGTAGGCGCCCAGCTCGATGTTGGGGGTGAGCCCATAGGCCCATTCCGGCGTGATCCGCAGCCGCCCCTGGGAGGCCTGCTCGCCCGCATAGTCGACGTTCGCCAGCCGCCCCTTGAGCACGTCGTTCACGTGGACGTCCAGGCCGTAGGCGCCCTGGGCGCTCATGTCGTCGATATAGACTTGGATCTCCTCGTCGGCGGCCCGCGCACCGCCGGCCAGACCCGCCAACGCCAAAGCAAGCGCCAACCCCTGCGACCTCGCGCCCATACGTCCCTCCGCCTTCGTCTCTCTGGATCACCGTTCGGCGCGAGCCTGACGAGAGGCTGACGACAGCCTGAAAGATAATTCAGATTCGCGTCGGGCGGACGTCATCTTGAACCGAAATCCTCCTCTGAAAGGAAGAGAGCGATATTGGGCGCAAAGTCACCGGCGGCGCGGCTCCTACTCAGACGTTGGCGCCGTGAGGACGCGCTGTCCGCCTCGGGCGGCGTCGAGGTGGAGCAGCGCTGAAACCATGGCGACGGCGTCGTCGGTCCGCCTCAGCCGGAAGCGCCCGGTGACCTTCAGCTCGCCAGTCCTCGCGTTGGCCACCGCGATCCGATCGCGGCTGTACCGGTTGAGCCGCGCCACGACATCCTTCAGCGGCATCTGGTCGGCGACCAGCCAGTCGGACCGCCAGGTGTCGTCCAGGGCCGGCGCGAACTGCCCGCTCACCGCCGGTTGGCCGGCCGCCAGGCGCAGCCACTCGCCCCGGTGGGCCAGATAGGCCGGGCCCTCGGGCCGCGCCACCCGCACCACGCCCTCGAACACGCGGACCTCCACGGCATCATCCAGCCGGTCGACCTCGAAGCTGGTGCCGACGGCGGTGACCGCCGCGGTCCCGGCCTGCACGACGAACGGCCGGCGCGGATTCTTCGCCACATCGAACATCGCGTCGCCCTTCTGCAGGGCGACATCGCGGGCTGAGCGGCTGAATCGGACGCTCACCCGTGAGTCGGCGTTGAGATGGACCACCGAGGCGTCTTCCAGCCGATAGTCGGACCGCGCGCCGACCGCGGTGGCGAGTTGAAGCGCCGCCTCAGGGCGGTCGGCGACTTGCCGTCCCACGACCACCGCCACCGCGACCGCGCCGATCAGGCTCGCGGCCATCAGGCCCAGACGCAGCGGCCGGCGCTGACTCTGCGGGCTTGCGGCGGCCACCCGACGCGGCTGGGCCGTGACCGGAAGCGCGGGCGGTGCGTTGCGCGCCTGCTCAGCCGCCTGCAACAGGGCCGGGTCCAGTAAGGTGTGCCGCATCCGCTCGAAGGCCTGGGCGTTGGCGTCAGACGCCCGCAGCCAGGCCCTCAGGTCCTGCTCGTCGGCCTCGCTGAGCTCACCCAGCCGGTCGATCCAGTCGGCGGCCTCTTCCAGCGCGAGCGCGTCCGCCGGCGCGGCGTTGTCATTGGCGCGCATGGAGCGGCCTCCGTTCCGGCGCAGCGCCCGTCGCCTGGTCCATGACCCCCGCCAGCTCCGCCATGGCCCGCACCAGATGCTTCTTCACGGATTCGAGGCTCATCCCCAGGGCGTCGGCGATGTCCTGCCGTGACTGATCATCCATGTGGCGGCGGATGAAGATATCGCGGCGCACGGGCGAAAGGCCGAGCAGGGCCGCCTC
This sequence comes from Phenylobacterium sp., assembly GCF_036264965.1. Classification (GTDB taxonomy): domain Bacteria; phylum Pseudomonadota; class Alphaproteobacteria; order Caulobacterales; family Caulobacteraceae; genus Phenylobacterium. Next base: position 88,453 of record NZ_DATAPY010000022.1, on the reverse strand, counting down.
GAAGATCGCGACGCGCTGCTTGTGCTCCAGGATCTCGTCGGCGATCGGCAGGTCGCAGCCATAGTCGGCGTCGCCCAGCCGCTCCTCACGGCGGTCCTTGCGAACCTGCGCGTAGATCAGCGAGTCGGCCACGCGGTAGGCGTAGGCGAGCGGGCTGTCGATCTGATGCTTGCGGCTCTGTTGCATCACCGCCAGCAGCGTCTCCTGCAGGATGTCCTCGGCGCGCGAAGGATCGCGGTGGCGCCGGCCGATATAGCTGAGCAGCTTGGGTTCATGAGGCCTCAACTCCGCCAGGACGTCTCTCATTGTGTTTCCACAGAGTGGGACAGCGTCGTGCTGCGAAACCGGCGACCGAATCCGGTTTCAGCTTCTGCTGGACGTAGAGGCGCGAGCGTCTTCAGCGGGGACTGGGCGGGACCGGAATATTTCTCCACGCCGCCCTCATGCGACGCCGATGTGACAGCTATGCTGTCGTTGAGCCGTCAGAATTCGAAAGTCGCGCCGAACGCGAAGGTGCGCCCGCTGATGGTATTGACCTCGATCCGCTTGGCCGTGATGTCGGTGTACTGGATGATGTGCTGGTCGGTGAGGTTGATACCCTCCAACGTCGCCTTCAGGTGCGGCGTGACGTTGTAGTGCGCTGCGAAGTCGATGTTGTTGGTCGCTTCGATGCCCTCGCCGATGTTGCCGTTGCTGCCGGCGCCGATCAGATACTTGTCGCGATAGGCCTCCGAGACTCGCACGCCCCACTTGGCGGTCTCATAGTAGAGCGTGGCGTTCGCTGTGTATTTCGACAGGTTGAGCAGCGGCAGGTTGATCGGCGCCCCGCTGAAGATCACAGGCGAGGAGCCGTCGGCGTAGGTGCCGTTGGCGATCACGCCCAGGTGGTTGAACGGCGCGGGCAGGAAGTCGAAGTCCCGCTGGAGGGCCACCTCGACGCCCTTGATGGCGGCGCCCGGCCCGTTCACCGGATGGCTGACGTTGTAGAGGATCGAGCCGTCCTGGCCCGGCAGCAGAAACGACAGCGGGAAGCCGGTCGAGGCGTAAGGCACCACGCTGGTCTGGGTGGTGATGAAGCTATCCAGCTTCTTGTAGAATAGGCCGACCGAGAAGAAGCCGATGCGGCCCTGGTAGAATTCCACCGAACCCTCGACGGCGTCGGAGGTGAAGGGCCGAAGGTTCGGGTTGCCGGTCGAGATCGTGCCGCCGAAGGGCGCGGTGGTGAGCGACCCCGCCGCCGCTAGGTCCGACAGCGCGGGCCGGCTGATATCGCGGTTGGCGCTGAACCGCAGCAGCAGATCGTGGGTGGCGCTGACCGCGATGTTCAATGCGGGAAGCAGGCCACTGTAGTTGTGGCTGATGGAGACCGGTTGCAGGCTGGTCCCGGTATTCAGCGTGCCAGCCGAGGTCAGGTCGGTGGAGTAGTAGCGCAGGCCGGCGTTGGCCTTCACCGGGAAGTCGGCGACGGTCGTGTCGACGTCGTACTGCAGATAGGCCGCCGTGGTTTCCTCGGTCACCGTGAAGTTGGTCCCCGGGGTCGCGAACGCGGCGGAGTCAATATTGCGGGTCTGGCCGATGAACGGGTAGGTCCCGTTGACGTCGCCCACGGTGTAGTTGGTGATCGTGTCGTAGGGGACCTGGCCTTTCAGGCTTGCCGGGATGACGGTGTCTAGCGGAACGTTGTGGAACTCCTTGTCGCTGAACTGGCTGCCGCCGTTGACGAACTTCTTGTACTCGACCCCCGCCTTCAGGGCGCCCGAGTTGTTGACGGCGAAGACCGCGTCCAGCTTGCCGTTGGCGTAGGCCGAGGAGATGTAGTTCTCCTGCGTGTCCATCCGCATGAGATTCCACTGCGACGGGTCGGTGGTGTTGAAGCCATAGGTGTTGACCGGCATCGAGGGGCGGTCGTCGAAGCTGAACGGGTGGTTCTGGGATTCCAGGAACACCTTGTCGAACACTGGCAGGGCGAAGTCCGACTTTGAATAGCCGACGAAGCCCTTGAGCAGCAGGCGGCCGGTCGCTTGGTAGGAGACATGCAGTCCACCCTGGTAGAATTTGGTGGAGTCCTCTTCGAGGTTCTCCTCGCTGCGCAGATCGACGCCGGTATAGCTGGCCTGCACCAGGCTGTTGCCCCGGATCACGTCCGACTGGAGGACCTGCGTGCCCGTCACGTTGCCGATCAGGCCGTTGGCGCCCGAGGCCGCCAGGGCATAGTCCTTCCGGCTGTTGCGCAGCTCGCTGTAGAGACCGTCAAAAGCGACCTTCAGCCTATCGCCGGGCTCGTACTGAAAGGCCACGGTAGCGCCGAGGCGGGAGCGCCGGTCGGACCAGGTAGAAAGCGTATCGGCCTGCGGCGCGAAGACTTCCGAGGCGCCTGTGGACGTCAGGCGCGCCGCGTCTGCCGCGCTGACGCCGGCGTCGATGTTCGCCGGGTTGATGTGGATCTGGCCCCAGCCAAACGAGCGATAGCCGAACTCGTTGGAGTTGGCCGTTCCGTAGGCCACCGAGGCTAGAGCGCCGAAGTTGCCCCAGCGATTGGAGATCAGGCCTACCAGGCGCGGCGTGATCCCATCCACATTGCTATTGGCCTGCCCCTTGGCGGACAGCACCGCCTTGAAGCCCGGATAATCGAAGGGCTTGGAGGTCTCCAGCTGCACTGTGCCGCCGATCCCACCCTCGTCGAGCTCGGCGGCGTACGACTTCTGCACCGTCACCTTGTTGAACAGCTCCGAGGCGAACAGGCTGTAGTCGAAGGCGCGCGTTCGACTGACGCCGCCGCGGTTGTCCATGCCGGACGCCGTGTTGCCAAGCACCTCCATGCCGTTGATCTGGGCGCGGGTGAAGTCGGGGCCGAGCCCGCGCAACGCGATCTGCCGGCCCTCGCCGGAGTCTCGCGTGATGGTCATGCCGGGAATGCGTTGCAGAGACTCCGCCAAATTGAGGTCCGGGAAGGCGGCGATATCCTCGGCCAGGATCACCTCTTCCGAACCGACCGCCTCGCGCTTCAGATCACGCGCCTGTTGCTGGGTCTCGCGGAAGCCGGTGACCACCAGGGTCTCCACCTCGCCGACCGCCGTCGGCGCCGCCGCCGGCGTTGGCGGCGTTGCGGTCGGTGCGGTCTTCGCAGTCGCCTCGATGACGAAGCCGCCAGCCACCCGGCGGGCCTGCAATTTCTGGCCGCGGATCAGGGCCATCAGCGCCGCCAACGGCGCCAGCACGCCCTCGACCCGCTGAGCGCGCTTGCCGCTGAGGTCGGCGAAGGTCATCACCGGCTGGTCGGCCTGTTGTGAGAAGGCCTTTAGCGCCGGGCCGAGATCGCCTTGCGGGATGTCAAACCGGCGGCTGGATGGCGCGCTGTCCGCGGCGAAGGCGGCCGGTGCGGAGATCGCCAATACGGCAGCCAGCACCGCGGCGAGCGTCCGCCGCGATCCCCAGGCGAGCGACGCCGAATCTTCCCTCGCCATCTCGGCTGTCGATCACTGCCACTACCTCACCGACCCCTACGGATGTCTCGTGTCACAATTTTAAAGCAACGGGGTGGGGCCGCCGCCGAGGGGGCAGCGGCGGCCCCTTTTTGACGAAACCTAGAACTCGTAGGTCGCGCCGAACAGGATGGTGCGGCCGGCGCTGGTGTTGACCTCGATGCGCTTGGCCGTGATGTCGGTGTACTGAATGATATGCTCGTCGGTGAGGTTGATCCCCTCGAGCGTCAGCTTCAGGTGCGGGGTGACGTTGTAGTGCGCCGCGGCGTCGAGGTTGCGGGTGGCCTTGATGCCCTCGCCGATGTTGCCGTTGCCGCCCGCGCCGATCAGGTAGGGGTCGCGATAGGCCTCGGAGATCCGCGCGCCCCACTGGTCGGTCTCGTAGTAGAGGGTGGCGTTGAAGGTGTACTTCGACAGGTTCATCAGCGGCAGGTTGATGGGCGTGCCCGAGAAGATCACCGGCGAGGATCCGTCCGCGTAGGTGCCGTTGGCCACCACCCCGAACTTGTCGAAGGGCGCGGGCAGGAAGTCGAAGTCGCGCTGGAAAGCGACTTCGACGCCCTTGATGGTGGCGCCCGGCCCGTTCACCGGATGGCTGACGTTGTAGAGGATCGAGCCGTCCTGGCCGGGCAGCAGGAACGACAGCGGGAAGCCCGTGGTGGAATAGGGCACCACACTGGTCTGGGTGGTGATGAAGCTATCCAGCTTCTTGTAGAAGACGCCCACCGAGAAGAAGCCCACGTGGCCCTGGTAGAATTCCACCGAGCCCTCGACGGCGTCGGAGGTGAAGGGCCGCAGATTCGGGTTGCCGGTCGAGATCGTGCCGCCGAAGGGCGCGGTGGTCAGCGAGCCGGCGGCCGCCAGGTCCGACAGCGCGGGCCGGCTGATGTCGCGGTTGGCGCTCAGCCGCACCAGCACCTCGTCGGTGACGCTGACCGCCAGGTTCGCGGCCGGCAGCACGCCGTTGTAGTTGTGGTGGATCGACACCGGCGACAGGCTGGTCCCCGTGTTGAGCGTGCCGGCTGAGGTCAGGTCGGTGGAATAGTAGCGCAGGCCCGCGTTGGCGCGGACCTTGTGGTCGGCCACCAGGGTGTCGAGGTCGTACTGCAGATAGGCCGCCGAGGTCTCCTCGGTCACCGTGAAGTTGGTCCCCGGCGTCGCGAAGGCCGCCGAGTTGATATCGCGCGGCTGACCGATGAAGGCGTAGGTCCCATCCACGTCGCCCACGATGTAGTTGGTGATGGTGTCAAAAGGCACCGTCCCCTTCAGGTTGGCCGGGATGGGCGTGTCCGTCGGGACGTTGTGGAAGACCTTGTTGCTGAACTGGCTGCCGGAGTTGACGAACTTCTTGTACTCGACGCCGCCCTTCAGGGTGGAGCTCTTGTCGAAGGCCCAGGCCGCGTCCAGCTTGCCGTTGGTGTAGGCCGAGGAGATGTAGTTCTCCTGGGTGTCCATCCGCATCAGGTTCCACTGGCTGGGGTCAGTGGTGTTGAAGCCGTAGGTGTTGGTCGGCATGGTCGGGCGGTCGTCGAAGCTGAAGGCGTGGTTCTGCGATTCCAGGAACACCTTGTCGAACACCGGCAGCGCATAGTCCGACTTCGAATAGCCGGCGAAGCCCTTCACCATCAGCTGGTCGGTGGCCTGGTAGGACCCGTGCAGGCCCACCTGATAGAATTTCGTGGAGTCCTCTTCGCGGTTGAACTCGCTGCGCAGGTCGACGCCGGTGTAGCTGGCCTGCACCAGGCTATTGCCCTGGATCACGTCCGACTGGAGGACCTGGGTGCCGGTGACGTTGCCGGTGAGGCTGTTGGCGCCCGAGGTGGCCAGGGCGTAGTCCTGGCGGCTGTTCTTCAGCTCGCTGTAGAGGGCGTCGAAGCCCAGCTTGAACTTGTCGCCCGGCTCATATTGCAGGGAGAGGGTCGCGCCCAGGCGGGAGCGGTGGTCGTACCAGGTCGACAGCGTGTCGGCCTGGGGCGCGAACACCTCAGAGGCGCCGGTGGAAGTCAGCCGGGCGGCGTCGGCGGCGCTGACGCCCGGGCCGATGTTCGCCGGATTGATATGGATCTGGCCCCAGCTGAAGCTGCGGTAGCCGAACTCATTGGAATTGGCCGTGCCGTAGGCGATCGAGGCCAGGGCGCCGAAATCCCCCCAGCGGTTGGAGATCAGGCCCACCAGGCGCGGCGTCACCTGGCTCGCATTGCTGTTGGTCTCGCCCTTGGCGGAGAGCACGGCCTTGAAGCCCGGATAGTCGAAGGGCTTGGAGGTCTCCAGCTGCACCGTGCCGCCGATGCCGCCCTCGTCCAGTTCCGCGGAATAGGACTTCTGGACCGTGACCTTGTCGAACAGCTCCGAGGCGAAGAGGCTGTAGTCGAAGCTGCGGGTGCGGCTGACGCCGCCGCGGTTGTCCATGCCGGACGCCGTATTGCCCAGCACTTCCATGCCGTTCAGCTGGGTGCGGGTGAAGTCGGGGCCGAGGCCACGCAGGGTGATCTGCCGGCCCTCGCCGGAGTCCCGCGAAATGGTGACGCCGGGGATACGCTGCAGGGATTCCGCGAGGTTCAGGTCGGGGAAGGCGGCAATATCCTCGGCCACGATGACGTCGACCGAGGCGGTCGCTTGCTTCTTGATATCGCGCGCGTGCGCCAGGCTGTCGCGGAAGCCCGTCACCACGACCTCGTCGACGTTTGCCTGGGCGTCCGCCGCCGCCTCGGCGGCCCGGGCCGCCGGCGCAAGAGCCGTGGTCAAGCTTACGGCCAAGGCCGTCGTGGCCATCCAATTGGCCTTCACAGATTTCGACATAGATTTTTGTCCCCCAACATGGCCGTCGCGCTGGCCGAGGCCATCGGCTCAGCTGTCACGTGGGGGAGCGTCGGGAGCGCGCGGTGGGGACACCGGGAGCCCGGGTTCTCGTGTGAATTGTTTTTGACAGTCTCGGCGGGACGCAGATCGGCGGCGCGCGTCCGGGAGGACAGCGCGCCCTCATCCTAGCGCACAGGCACAGCCTCGGCGTCCGGCCTGCGGGTGTCGGCGGCGCCGTAGAATACGCCGTCCGGCCCGATCATGATCGACTGAGTCGCGCCGATGATCTGCGAGCGCTGGACCTTGTGGCCCTTGGCTTTGAGGCCGGCGACCAGGTCTTCGGGGATCGACTCCTCGAGCTCCAGCGGCCCGTCGGCGCCGGCCTGATAGACTCGCGGCCGCTCCGCCGCCTCGGCGATGTTCAGCTTGAAGTCGATGATATTGACCAGCATCTGGACCATGGTCGCCAGGATGGTGCCGCCGCCGGGCGTGCCGGTGGCGACCCACGGCTTGCCGTCCTTGAAGACGATCAGCGGCGAGATGGTCGACTGGGCGCGCTTACCCGGCTCGATCTTGTTGCCGAGGCTCTGGGGTCTGGCGCCCCAGTCGAAATTGCCCATCGAGTTGTTGAGCAGGAAACCGGTGCCCGGCGCGACCACGTGCGCGCCGAAGGAATCCGACAGGGTGTAGGTGTTGGAGACCACATTCCCGTACTTGTCGGCGACGGTGTACTGGGTGGTGTTGGGGCTGTCGTAGGGGGTCGGATCGAGCTTCGGCAAGGTCTTGGCGTCGAGCGAGCTATCCATCGAGATCAGCTTCGCCCGCTCCTTGGCGAAGTCCTTGTTGGCCAGGCCGTTGGCGGGCGTATGCCACTGCGGCGTGCCGCCGGCGTAGCGCCGATCCACCGTGACGATCTTCAGCGCCTCGGCCACCAGGTGCATCTCGTTCACGCCGCCCTGGCCATAGGAGGCCATCGGAAACTGTTCGAGGATGTTCATCGCCTCGGCGACGCTGGAGGCGGCCGAGGTCGGAGGCATGTAGGCGATCTTGTAGCCGCGGTAGCTCGACCAGATCGGAGCCTTCACATTGGCCTTGTAGGCGGCCAGGTCCTCCAGGGTGATGATCCCGCCGCCCGCCTTCACGCCGGCCACGATCTTCTCGGCCACGGCGCCCTTGTAGAAGCCGTCCGCGCCATGCGCCTGGATCTGTTTCAGGGTCCAGGCCAGGTCGGGGTTCCTGAAGATGTCGCCGGGCTTGTAGGGCGAGCCGTCGGGCTTGAAGTAGACCTTCTTCGCCCCGTTCGGATCCTTGGCCATCTGCGCCTGGCGGTCGGCGAGCGCGATGGCCTCGTCGTCGCTCATGACGATGCCCTTGGTCGCCAGGTCGATGGTGGGTTGGATCAGCTGCGCCCACGGCAGCTTGCCGAAGCGCTTGTGCGCTTCCCAAAGGCCCGCGACGGTGCCCGGGACGGTGACGCCCTTGAACGACAGCACCTTGGCCCGGTCGAGCTTGCCGTCGGCGCCCAGCAGCAGGTCCGGGGTCACGCCGTGCGGCGCTTCCCCATAGTACTCGATCGCCGTCGTGGTCTTGTCGGCGGCGTTGTAGAACAGCATGTAGCCGCCCCCGCCGATATTGCCGGCCCGCGGCAGGGTCAGGGTCTCGGCGATGGCGACCGCGACCGAGGCGTCCACCGCATTGCCGCCCTTGCGCAGGATCTCCGCGCCGATGCGCGCGGCGATCTTGTTCTGCGAGACCACCATGCCGTCGCGGCCGATGGTCGGATGGTGAATCGAGCCATAGCCGATCAGGTCGCCGCCGGTGCCGACGGCCGGCACCGCGAGCGCTTCCTCCTGGGCGAGAACCGCGAGCGGCCAGCCCACGGACAGGGACAGCGTGAGCACCCCCGCCAGCGCCGCGCGCGCCACCTTGAGGCGCGAAACCCCGATACGATCCGCCATGGTCGTTTCCCCCGAAAGCGAAGGCCCTCCCGAGGTTCGGAAGGGCCTGGGCCAGAATGCTAGAAGGTCTTCTTCACGTCGATGTACAGATAGCGGCCGTAAGGATTGTAGACGGCGCCGACATAGCCCCCGGAGACCAGCGGCGGGTCCTTGTCGAACAGGTTGCGGACGCCCAGGCGCACCTGCGTCCCCGCCCACCGACCGTCCTGGAATTCGTAGGCTGCCGAGACGTTGTGCATCAGCGTCGCCGGCACGTTGAAGAACGAGCCGTCGGTGTTCAGCAGCGCGGTCGAATAGAAGTCGCCCACATAGTCCATGAACCAGTTGGCGCTGACCGGGCCGCGCCGCCAGGTGAAGGAGGCCGAGCCGCGCCAGGCCGGAGCGCCGTTCTGGCCGATCAGGTCGGCCGCGCCGGTGATGATCGTGCCGGCGTTGATCTTGCCGGCCGCCCGCGCCGCCAGCAGCTGGGCGATGCCCGCGGTCGGCTCCTGGAACAGCTTGGTCTGGTGGGTGACGTTCACGTCGACGCCGAAGTCGCCGAAGTCGTCGGTGTTCAGGCGATAGACGAAGCCATAGTCCACGCCCGCCGCCTGCTGCGGCAGCTGGTTGACGTACTGGTCGTCGACGTAGAGCACGGTGCCGGCTGCCGCCAGGCCGGTGCCCGCGAAGGCCGCGATCTGGTCCGGCGTCGGGGCGGCGCGGTGGACGTTGGGGTTCGTCGTTCCGTTCAGGCGATCATAGTAGTCGAGGATGACGGCGTTGCCCTCGCCGAACAGGCCGATGATGTTCTGCTGGTTGATCTTCCAGGCGTCGACGGTGAGCGTCGCGTGACCGTACTGCCGCGGCAGGAAGTTCGATTCCAGCACCACGCCGTAAGACGTCGAGTCCGAGGTCTCCGGCTGCAGGTTGGGGTTGCCCGCCCGGTGCGCCTGCACCGGCTGCGTGCGGGTGCACTGGTTGAAGCTGGTGATCCGGCCGGCCCGCAGGTCCGCCTCGCACATGATGTAGTCGGTCCGCGTATTGCTGCGGCTCACCACCGAGACGTTCAGCTGCTCCAGGTTCGGGGCGCGAAAGCCCTCGTCATAGGAGGCGCGCAGGCGCAGGCCGGGAACCAGGTCCCAGGACGCCGCGATCTTCGGCTTGGCCACATCGCCGACGTCGCTGTAGTGCTCCGCGCGGCCGGCCAACTGGACGTCCACGCGGTTGACCAGCGGGAGGTGCATCTCGGGCGAGACCAGCGGGATCTGGAACTCCATGTAGGCGGAGCTGACCGTCCGGTGCCCCTTCACGTCGGGCGAGTTGCTGGTGCCCACGATGTCGCTCGGAGAGTTCACCCCGGTCACCGCGTCGGTGTAGGTGATCTGGCCGTCCACCCGCGGGTCGCGGTTGTCTTCGTAGGTCTCGCGCCGCACCTCGACGCCGGCGGCGACGCCGATGTCGCCGGACCAGATCGTGTAGAGGTCCGGGCGACTCACCTTGAAGTCCCACATCGCCAGCGTCGTCTCGTCTTTGCGGTAGACCGGGACCGTGATCGCGGCGAGCGCGCTCTTGCTGGACGGCGTAGCGTCGCCGATGCTGAGGTTGTTCAGCGTGCCGCCGTTGAAGGGGTTGTAGGCGTCAGGCGTCGACAGCGAGAGCGCCTGCTGCAGCTTGGTGTTGCTGACCCCGTAGGACTGGTCGTTCACCGTGGCCCAGGAATAGACCGCCGCCGACTCCCAGTTGAAGCCGAACTTCTTACCGCGCAGGCCGCCCAGAATCCGGTACTCGTCGTTGGTCACCTGGACCGGCGTGGCGCCGACATCCACCAGGCCATAGCTGTTGATCGTCACCGGTACGCCGGCCGCGGAGATATTGAGGCCGGGAAGCCGGTTCGGATTGACCTGGCCGTTGGGCAGCACGGCCGCACCGAAGGGGTTGTAGTAGGCCGTCGACGGGATGGTGATCGCCGTCGTCGACGTGGCGGCCGGCGGAGCGACGCTGCCATGGGTCACGGCGTTGTAGAAGCCGAGCTCGGAGAAGAAGGTGACGCTCGGCGTCAGGTCGTAGTTGAAGGTGCTGAAGAGGTTGTAGCGCGTGACCTCCGGGATCACCGACAGCTTGAACGAGGCGGCGGTGTCCAGGCGCAGGTTGCGGTCGGTGGTGGTGTTCTGCGAGCCGCTGTCGATGCAGAGGCCCGGGCTCACGGTGACGCCGCAGGTGGGATTCCCGATCGGCGAAATGTGGAACAGACCGGTCGAGCCGGTCACCGCGACGCCGTTGGAACGGATCGTCCCCGCCGAGGCGGGCGTCTGGAAGACGCCGAAGGCCGAGGTGGTCAGGCGCTGGTCCAGGCTGGTGGCGGTCGCGAACGGCGTACCCGCGAACAGCGGACGCTCGTCGGAGGACGCCGTGTAGTCCTGGTCGGACGCCAGCAGGGCCGAGCGGCGCACGGTGCTACCGAACAGGGTGAAGTTGCCCCGGCCGTCCTGGATGTTGCGCCCGAACAGGCCGTCGAGCTCACCTTCGCGAAGGTTGGTGCCCTGCGCCGCGCCGTACTGGGCGTTCATCTGGCCGCCGTCGTAGTGGTCCTGCAGCACGGTGTTGATCACGCCGGCGACCGCGTCGGAGCCATAGATCGCGCCGGCTCCGTCTCGCAGCACCTCGACGCGCTTCAGGCCGGCCACGGGGATAGCGTTGGTGTTGTAGGTGAAGACCGGCACCAGGGACTCAGCCTGCGTCGTCGGATGGACGACGGTGCGGCGGCCGTTGAGCAGCACCAGCGTGTTGCCGGAGCCGATATTGCGCAGGCTGATCGAATTGACGTCGCCCCGCGCCGAATTGCTCGAACCCGGAATGAAGCTGGAGTTGAAGTTGACGTTGCCGGCCTGTGGGATGGTGCGGAACAGTTCGTCGCCCGACACCGCCGCGGTGGCCCGGATCTCATCGAGGCCCACCACCGTAACCGGCAGGGCCGTGTTGACCTTGGCCCCTTGGATCTGGGAGCCGACCACCACCACTTCCTCGACGGAGGCCGCAGACGCCGCCGGCGCCGCCGCCGCGGCCGGCTGAGGGACGGGCGGCGCCTTCACCACCGCCACCGCGCCCGTGGCGTCGCGGCGAACCGTAAGCCCGGTGTTGGCCAGCAGGCCGGCGAGCGCGGCGTTGGCGTCCACCGAGCCGGTGACTCCGGCGGTCTTCGCGCCGCGTACGTCGTCGGTGCGATAGATCAGCTGGACGCCCGCCTGCTTGGCGTAGGCATCGAGCGCGGCCTTCAGGTCGCCGGCCGGGATGTCGAAATTCTTGGTCTGCGCGACCGCCGCCCCTGCCAAAGCCAAGGCGCACGCGCCTCCGGCCAGCACGGACCTTAGAACCCTTGAACGCAACATTTGATCAGCCCCCCGGCAGGCCATATGACGGCCTCGTGAAGCTATGACAGCAGGCTGACGCAAACCCGTAACAATCTCACTGCGAAATCTTCACCGTCTCGCCGGTGTCGTCGACCCTGAGCCCGTAGGCCTGCTGCAGCAGCCGGGCGAAAGCCTCGACATTCTCGGCCTCGAAGCTGCCGCCGATCCGCATCTGGGCGGTCGGCCCGTCAGCGATCACCAGCTTCTTGCGGTTGTAGCGGTTGAATTCGCCGGCCGCGTCCGCCAGCGTCGATTGATCGAACGTCAGCACGCCTTCGCGCCAGCTCAGCTCGTTGGCGACCCGCTCCACCGACTTGGCCGCCACGATCATGGATGGCCCGGCCGCGATGGCGGTGTCGCCGCGGGTCAGCACCGGAGGCGGTGTCACGGCGGGCCAGGACGCATCGGCGACGCGCACCCGGCCTTCCACCACGGCCACCTCCACCTGGTCGCCGTTGCGGCGCACCGAGAACTTGGTGCCCAGCACCGTCACGGTCTTCGCGCCGGCGTGGACGACGAAGGGGCGGCTCGCATCATGCGCCACCTCGAAATAGGCCTCGCCCCGATCCAGCCAGACCTCTCGCGTCCGCCGGGTCACGGCCGTGCGAAGGCGGGTCTGGGTGTTGAGCTCGACCTTGCTGCCGTCGGCCAGAGGCACCGTCTCACGCACGCCGATGTCGGTGTGGAAGTCCTTGGCCTGGAAGAGACCCGGGACCGACCAGACCGCCGCGCCGACCGCGAGGCAGGCGGCCACCGACGCCGCCACCGCGACAGGCCGCCAGAAACCGCGCAGGCGCGAAATGCGTCGCGGCGCTGCGGACGGGCTCTTCAGGGCGGCCAGGCGGTCGACCTTGCTCCAGCCGTGCTCGAGACGCCAATAGGCCACCTTGTGCTCGGCCGCCGCGTCCAGCCACGCGTCGAGCTCGGTCTGGTCGTCCGCCGACCATCCGTCCTCCTGCTGACGCAGCAGCCAGCGCGCCGCGATCTCCTCGGTGTGTCGGGCGTGGCTCATGGCTGCGCCTCCGAGGCGCGCGGCTTGCGCGACGATGGGCGGCGGATCTTGCCCGGACCGCCCGCCATGAAGTCCACCAGGGCGCGCATGCCGTGGACCATCTGCTGCTCTACCGCGTCGACGCCGATGTTGAGCCGCGCGGCCACCGCCTTTGTCGACAGCCCCTCGATCTTCCTCAGCACGACGACTTCCCGGCACCGCGGCGGCAGGCGGTCGAGCCCGGCCTGGACCCGGCGCAGCTCGTCCCGCGCCGTGACATGGCGGTCAGGCGTCACGGCGTCCACTAAGACAGGCGACGACTCCAAACCCGCAACATGGTCGATCGACACGACGTGGGCGCGCTTGGCCTGGTTGATGAGGTGGTTGCGCGCGATGGTGAAAAGGAACGGTTTGGTCTGCAGGGGCAGGCGCTCGCGCGCGGCGCTGTAGATGCGCGCATAAATCTCCTGGCGAAGGTCGGCGACCTCGCTCTCGTTGCGCCAGTTGCGCCGGATATACCGCGTCAGGGCCGGCTCCAGGGGAAACACCTCCCGGAAGAACCAAGCCCTGAGCGTTGCGTCGTCGATCATAGCGCCCTTCGCCAACCTTACTGAGACAACCGGCGCCGTGCGACCCTCAACATCGATCGAAGAATTCGCCGCCGCCGGCGCGGCGTCAGTGGGAAGCGCGGCCGTTCCACCATCGGCGCAGGGCGATGACCGACCAGACGCCCTCGACCAGGCCGAAGGGCCATGCGCCCTGCAGGAAGCCATAGGCCGAGCCTAGCAGGCACGCGGCGGCGAAGCCCAGGCCCCACCAATGCGAACGCGCGTCCAGGGCGTAGCAGACCAGCATGGCGGTCACGGCGAAGAGGCCGAAGGCGGTCAGGGCGTCCATCAGTTCAACTCAGACAATGACGGGGTGTTGGCGCGAGGCTTGCCGCCAGGCGCGCGCCGCGATGAGCCGGTCGGCCGCCCCGGTCAAGCCTCCGGACCCCAATTCCACATCGAACCCTTATGTGGAAGGAGCGTATGAGGTGCGGGCTCTTGGGCCATAAAGGAGGCTCCCATGACCAGCGACGTCGCGGCCCCGATCGTATCGCCGGAGACGGATGCCATCGCCGCGGACGCCGATGCGCCCGCGCAGACTTCGACAGCGCTCGGCTACGGCCTGAGCGTGCTCCTGGTCGCGGCGGCCGGCCTCGTCGCCTTCGTGGTCGACCACATCGTCTCGACACCCGATCTGTCCCTGATCTTCGTCCTGCCGGTGATCGTGGCGGCGCTCAGCTTCGGCTGGGGACCGGCGCTGATCGCCGCCATGCTCAGCGTCGCCATTGACGACTTCTTCTTCATCGAGCCCCGCTTCACGTTCCGGGTGGCCAGTCCGTCCGATGTCTGGGCGCTCGCGCTGCTGTTGGTGGTCGCGGCCATCGCCAGCACGGTGGGCGCCCAGTCCCGCGGCCGCGCGCTCGCGGCCCGCCGGGCGGCGCAGCAGGCCGAAGCGCTGCGCGGCCTGGCCCACGCGGTCATCGAGGCTGAGCCAACCTCCGCCCTGCTCAAGATCGCCGCCACCGCGCTCAGCCGGATCTTCGACGCCCCGGCCGTGGTGCTGGCCGAGAAAGCCGGCAAGCTTTGGCCGGCGGCCGCCAACGGCGGCGCCACGCTCTCCGCGGCGGATCAGGAGGCCGCCCACTGGGCGCTGGCCAACGACAAGCCGACGCGCGGCGAGACCTATCCGTTCGATCAGGCGGCCTTCGACTTCTGGCCGGTGCAGACGCCGGCCAACCACCGCCTGGTGCTGGGGGTGAAGCTGGTGGGCCTCTCCGGCGGCCGGCCGAGGGAGCCGGGCCGGCAGGTGGAGCTTGTGGCCGCCTATCTCTCGGCCGCCACGGCGCGGGGCGCGGGCGCCAAGCCAGGCGCGCAGGCCTAGGCGGCGGGACGGCCTGTCGCGCGATAGCTTCGGCCCCTCAGCGGGCGTCCTTGGCGTAGAACTGCAGGGTCCGGACGAACTGGTCGATGTCGGCGACGTACAGCCGGAACGCATCGAAGATGTTCAGGTCGAAGAAGGCCGAGATCGGGATGTAGATGTTCTTGCTCTTCTCCGAGACCGCCAGATAGCCGAGATCGGTCAGGGCCTTGACCTTGCGCCGAACCGTCTCGCGCGGGATGCCGGACGCGTCGGCGATGCCGAACAGCGAGACACCGATCGTGGCGGACTCCAGATAGATCTGCTCGATCGCGTCGCGGTCGGACGAGGCGCCGCCAAGGTTGAGGATCGCCTGGAAACAAGCTTCAACGACCACGAAGAAGATCATCACCATCTCGTAGTCGTAGGAGAAGATCTCGGCGAAGCGGCGGGTGGTGCGGGTGAATTGGCGGATAGAGAAATAGAGCTCCAGGCGCGTCAGCACCGAGATGTCCGCATTGGGATCGTCCATGTCACACCTAGCCGGGCGCCCGTCCTGGAAGCGTGACCTCATCTTGCAGACGCCGGCCGACATGACTAGGGCGCGGCCGGGCGCCGGGGCCCGTCCTGGGCGGGCCGCGCCCAAGTTGGCGCAAGCGCTGTGGCGAGACCCTAGCCTTGACTGGGGGCCCACGCCTCTGCGGCCGTGAAGACGGAAAGACTTGTCTCGCCCCGCACCGTCGCCCGCGCCGCCGCGTCCAGGATGCTCACCAGGCGGTCGAAATTCTCATCGATCTGCCGCTGGCGGCTTCGACGGTCGCTCGCTTCAAGGCAGATCGCCCCATGGACGGCGGCGCGGCAGCACCAGGCCAGCGCTTCAGCCTGGGGATCGGGCACCCCGCAGGCGCGCAGGGCGGCGCATTCAGCCCGGGTCAGGGGGTCCTGCTCGCGCACGCTTCCCGGCTTCGAATTCGCCGGGCGCAGGAGGGCGGCCTCATACATGCCCGGCTGGGCCTGAGCGTAGAGCCGCAGGGATTCGAACAGAGCTTCCAGCGCCGGCCGGCCGCGGCGACCGCCGATCGCGCCCTCGACCAACTCCGCCAGTTCCGTCTGCGCGCAGGCGGTGACCGCATCGCGGACCTCATCGAGGTCGCGGACGTAGCGCAGGATCGTCTCCGGCCGCATATGCAGGAGGCGCCCGATCGCCGCCAGGGTCAGGGCGGCAAGCCCCTCCTGGCGGACGATCTCGTTGGCGACACCGAGGATCCGCTCCTGGAGCAGGTCGGCTCCATCACGGCTGTTCCGCCGCCGTCCATCCACACGCATGGTTCCTCCTTAAAGGTCGCAGGGAGACGGCGGCGGCCACTGATCAGAAGTGGAAGATGATGTCGCCGGAGAGCACGGCCTCGGTCTTCTTGTTCGGCGCGATGCCCGTGTACGGATTGCCGTTGAACGCCGCCTTGCTCGCCCAGTAGTAGGTGACCTCCGGGCGCAGCTCGATCTGCGGGCTCAGCCAATGCTGCAGACCGATTCCCAGGTCTTCGTAGACCGCCGCCGTCCCGGTACGCTGGCCCACCGTGTCGTCGAACCACTCTGTGCGCAGCGAGATGTTGTCACGCGGCGTCGGCTGGTAGTTCCAATAGGCCAGAGCCGTGAAGGTGTTCGAGCGACAGGACAGAACCGTCGCGCTCTTGCACTGCGCGGCGTCGGGCGCGTTGAACGGCACGTATTGCGGCGAGAATGGCGTACCGCCGTTGGCGATGGCCGCGCCTGCAACCGGGTTGTTCAAGTTAGGGACGTTATCTTCGAAGGTATTGTAGGCCTCAAAGGAGACATGCATCTTGTCGTTGAACTTGTGGTAGTAGGTGAAGCCGTACCACTGAAGATTATTGTATCCCCACACGCCTTTATTGATCGCATCGGCGCAGAAGTAAGCGGCGTCATGTCCTGAGTCGGTCTGGAAGCGAGCGCAAGCCGTAACCGAAGGCGTCGCTCCGGGGTCCTTCAACATCGTGGTTTCGGGATAGAGCGGATTGGGATCCGGGTTCGCGATCTTCTTGCCCACGTGCCAGGGCGGCGCCTCGGTGCCGACGTTGACGCCCAGTTGCAAGATGACGTTCCTGTTGACCGCCAGCGTCGCCTGAAGTCCGTCATTGGTATAGTTGTCGAAGCTGTAGCCCATGGAATGCGAGTACATGTAGTTATTTGGTGCAAGTTGCGCTTCGATGTCTGGAACCGAGATGTATCGGCCCAGGCGAAGCATCAGACCGTCGGCAATCTGAGGAATATAGAGTTCCCCATAGACCATCGGAAAATCATAGCCGTACGTGTTGTTGTGCTTGAGGAACTGGTAGCTCGCGACGCCAAAGGCAGTCGTGTAGCGGTAGTCGGTGCCATAGATCGCCGAGATTCGGAAACCCCAGTCGATGTGGTCGGCCTGAACTGTGTCGGGCGAGCGCTCGACATAAATCACCGCCTGATCCAGTTGGGCCGAGTTCGGCTTGAAATCGTAGGCCGCGGGCGCATTGCCGAATTTCTGGCTGCTCGTGCTGATGTTTCCGCCGACATCCACCCAGCCGTAGGCCTGGATGCCCGTCTCGCTCAGGACCTTGCCGAGTCCGGTCGGGGCGATCGCCACCATCAGCGGGCTGTCGACCGAGGCGGTGCGGTTATTTCCGATGAGCGTGGAAGCGCCGTAGGGCCAGTCGGTGAACGGCATGGGCGGCGTGCTCTGCGGCGGCGCGGTCCAGCCTGGCTTCGTCGAGGCTGGCGCGTTCGGATCGGCCGGCGGTCCGGCTTGGCCCCACTCGGCGCCGTAATATTTGACGAAGCGCTCGAAGGGGTTGGAGCCGATCGCGGCGTTGACCGCATCGACCGTGTAGTTCGACTGCATGGCGGCGTCGGTGTCGACCGCGTGTGACGTCGCCGAGGGCGCGGCCTCCGCCGCGGGGCGCTCAGGCGCCGTCGTGGCAGGGTCGGCCATCGCGGCGTCGGCGACAGCGGCCAGCGCAAGCGCAGTCGTTATGGCGACCAGACTGGTCGCACCCCGGTAACTGCCACGAGCCTTCGCTTGCGATTTCAGCTCGTTTCTTAGTTTCAACATCGATCTCACGCCTCTGCAGTTGCGTCGCCGAGAACACGGCGGCGTCGGTTGAGCCGGGTTGGCGCCCAGCGTCTCCCTTGATGGATTTGGGTTGTCGGTCGGTCCCCCGTCAGGTTCGCGCCGCCTCAGCCGCCCCCCGTTTCACCCACAACAGGTTCGACGAAGTTGCCTCGGAATATGGCTGCCCATTTTGGTGCGGGATGGATAGGGGAGGCCCCCATCAAGGAACAATGAGGTCTTTGGCCCATTCCCGTAAGGAAGCCATAAAACTCTGACATAAAATCTTATAATTACAGTCAGTTGCTTAGATTCCGCGGCGCTTGTTGCGGGGTTGCCCCCGCCAGTCATGCAAATTACGTAATGGGCCATAGATGCCCAATATGGGCTTCACGATGCGCCTCAGAATTTGCGCAACCTCTGAAACCAAGAAGGAACTACGACGTGCGTTTCGATATGATGCTTTGCGCCGCCGCCGCGGCCCTGCTCGGCGGGACCCTGTCGCTCGCCGCGCCCGCGGTCGCAGCGCAGACGGGCGATCTGCCGATCTATGAGGTCGCCTCGGCCACGCCGCCGACCGACCGCGTGATCGGCCCGGTTCGCGTGCGGGAGTGCCGGACGGACTCGACGGAGGCGCGTTCGGCGGCGCTGGCCCGATTGAGCGAGAAGGCCTCGTCCATGGGCGCCAACGGCCTGGTGAACGTCCGGGTCGACGTGGCCCAAGCCTATCAACACTACATCAAGAACGGCATGCCCAACCCCTGCCTCTATCAGACGGTGGCCAGGGGCGATGCTGCGGTGCTTAGCGGCGCTGGGCGTCCTGCCCCCCAACTCACCGCCGCTTCGAAATAGCCCGCGCATGAGCCGCGCCCACCCCTCCTGGCGCGGCCTGGGACCGGTGTGGCGAGCCCCACGCTCGCCACACCGGATAAGTTTGAGCGATTGACGCCCTCAGGCGCCGGCGGGCCGGATCGCCTCGTCGATCATCAGCCGATAGCCGATTCCCGGCAGGGTGCGGATCAGCTTAGGCGCCGAGGGATCGGCTTCGATCTTCTGGCGAAGCTGGCCGATGAACACGCGCAGATACTGCATGTCCTCGCCGTGCGCCGGGCCCCATAGCGAGATCAAGAGCTCCTTGTGCGTCAGCACCTTGCCGTCCGCCTCGGCGAGCTTGATCAGCAGCTCATATTCCTTGGGAGACAGGTGGACCGGCTCACCGGCCCGGCTGACCAGCCGGCGCGGGACATCGATGGTCAGGTCGCCCGCCTGGACGATGGACGGCGGGGCGCCGGTCTGGCGGGCATGACGGCGGATGATGACCCGGAGGCGCGCCAGCAGCTCGCCCACACGGAACGGCTTTTCGACATAGTCGTCGGCGCCGGCGTCGAGCGCTTCGATCTTCTCCATCTCCCGGTCGCGGGCGGAGAGGATCACGATCGGGCCGTCGTAGAACTCCCGCGCCTTGCGGAGCACTTCTTGCCCGTCGATATCGGGGAGTCCGAGATCCAGCACGACCGCATCCGGCGGGCGCCGGGCGACCTCCGCCAGGGCCTGGCGGCCGGTGTCCGCCCGGGCCGGCTCATAGCCGGCGGCATTGAGCGCGGGACCCAGGAACCGGTGGATTTGCGGCTCGTCATCGACGACCAGGACTCGAAGCCTATGCATACGCCGTCGTCCGCCTCGCGCCGGACGGACGCCCGACGGAATTGGCGACCAGGATCACAGACCAACTTCGAACATCCATGGCGGGGACCGTGATACGGCGCACGCGCCTAAGGAGACCATTCGGAATGAGGCCGCGGAGGATCAGCATTTCATAAAGAGGCGCCGTGATCGCCGAGGTCGCCGCAGCCTTGATCTCTCGCTTATGGCCGAAACCGGCAATCCGAATGGAGACCTTACGCGCTCCCATGGAACACTGGGACGGGTCGGAGCTGGGCTCCATCGGTCGAGGGGCATCCATGCCGAAATCCACTGCGCGCCGCCTCTCCCGCACGGCGGCGCTGACGACCCTGTTCGACACGGTCGGCCTGACCCGATCCAGCGTCATCCGGGTCACCGGCGGCGGCGCGCTTGTCGGCCTGCTCTGGCTTCGCCGGCACGGCTACGACCACGTCGGCTATGGGTGGGCGGGCAGCGACGCCCTGCCCCAGGAGCCCGACGCCATCCTGGTCATCCATACGTGCGACGAGATCGCCCTCAAGCGCCTCCTCGCCGTCGGCCGCCAGGTGCGGCCGGGCGGATTGTTCATCTTCCCCCACCGCCTGGAATCCGAAGGCTGCGCGCTCGGGATCGAATGGCTGCTGGACCAGGCCGGCTTCATCACCGAACGGCGGCTCAACGGCGCCCGCCGCGCGCTGGTCATCGCGCGCCGCCGCGAGCTGGCGATATGCAAGGCGGCCTGACACAGCGGAGCGCAGGTCAGCGAGTTCCCGGCGATCGGGAACCCGCTGGCGCCTGAGCTAGAAGCGGTAGGTCAGGTCGATGCCCGCCGTGAGCGGCTGGTTGGTGACGATCCGGTTGAACGCCGCGCTGGGCAGAGCCTCCTGGAACAGGCTTTCCAGCTGGGCGTGCTTGTTGAACAGGTTATTGACGAACAGAGCCGCGCCCCAGCCGTCGGCGGCTTGCACGCCCACGCGGGCATTGGCCAGGTTGTAGCCCGGCAGCGGGATGTACTCGCCATTAAGCGAAAACCCGAAGGGGAAGGCCAGGGAGTAGCGCTGCCCGACATAGGAGTCCTCCACTCGCGCGGTCAGGGTGTACTTGTCGTTCAACTCCTTCGAATAGCTGAGGCCCACATTGGCGTTCACCGGCGCCACATCAGAGAGCTTGTGGGTCGGGGTGAGCTGCCAGTGGGGGCCCGGGTCGACCCACGCATGCGTCAGGCCGAGAGAGGCGTCCATTTGGAAGCCGCCGCCGAGAATGGCGCGGGTCTCGATCTCGCCGCCGTAGATGGTGGCCTTGTTGCCGTTGATGTTCAGGGCCCAATCGCCGGGGAGCGCCTCGAGCTGGATGTTGCTCCAGTCCTCGAAATAGAGGCTCGCATTGACGATCAGCCGGCGATCGAAGAACCGGGCCTTCTCGCCGACCTCGTAGCTCCAGACTGAGTCCGACTGGTAGCTGGTCGGCCACTTGCCGCCCGGGAAGTTGTAGGGTGCGAAGACCGCGCTCCAATAGGGGCCGGTCACCGGATAGACCGCGTTGCCGCCGCCAGGCCGGAAGCCCTTGGCGATGGTCCCGTAGACCATCAGGTCCTTGTCGAACTCATAGGACAGATTGAACTTCGGATTGAACCCGTTTTCGGATTGGCGGATCAGGCCGGAATCCGACGGGGTCGCCGCGCCCAGGCCGGAGCCCCAGCCGCTGATCACCGAGGAGAACTGGTAGTCATAGCTGTACCATCGCAGGCCGACGGTCGCCTTCAGTTGATCGGTGATGTTGTAGGTCCCTTCACCGAAGATCGCGTACTGGACCAGCTTGGTCGGCGATCTGGCGATGAACCACTGGGTGGTCGTGGCCGGCGCGAAGGTGCCGAGGTCCAGGAAGGCGGAGGGGTTGGCGGTGGTCCCGTCGAACTGCCACTTAGCGCTGAAGTTGCTGTAGAAGAGCCCGCCGACCCACTTGAACTTGCCGTCGCCCTTCGAGGCGAACCGCAGTTCTTCGCTGATCTGTCTGGAGGTGTCATCCTCCTTCCCGAAGACCATGCCGGAGCCTGTGGGTCCGTAGTAGCCGGGGTTGGGCAGGCCGTTGTTGGAGGCGAAGGTAGCGCCGGTGTTCGGGTTGTTGAAGTCTTCGCTGGCGTCTTCGATCTGCGTCGATTTGCGGCTCCACTGGGCAGTGCTGGACGTCACGTCGAAGGCGTCGAAGCTATAGTTCACGTTCAGGCTGAAGACGCTGATCGCGTCGGTCAGCGGCTCGGCGATGTCGAACGGCTGATAATGCGCCAAGGTCCCCGGATCGCTGTCGTAGGCGCTGATCCCGTTTTGCTTGCTGGTTTGGTAGAAGTAGGACGGCGTCATCGAGAGAGCGTCGGTCGGCGTCCACAGAAGGGTCGCGCGCACGGCATAGGCCTGCTCGTTGTTGACGCCCTTGTAATCCTTCTGCACGGGAGCCGCCTGGACGTTGCCACGGGTCGAGCCGTCGGTGCTTACTAACGGGAAAGCGCCGGGCGCAGCCACGATCCGGTCGATCCAGCCGCTGGTGTAGGCCTCGGTGCCCACCAGCCGCAGCGCCAACTTGTCTTGGACCAGCGGGATGTTGATCATCCCATTGACCGTATGGTTGAAGCCGCCGCCTTCGGTGCCCGACAGGATGGTCTGGGCCGAGGCGTGAAATCCGGTGGTGTCGGGTTGATTGGTGATCAGCCGGACCGTGCCGCCCATGGATCCCGCGCCGTAGAGGGTGCCTTGCGGCCCCCGCAGGACCTCGATGCGGCTGAGGTCGTAGAGTGTCGGATCGATCACCACCTTGCCATTCTGGGCGCCGGCCGGGGCGGTCATCGGGATGTCGTCGAGATAGAACCCGACCGTCGCGGAATTGCCGCCGCTGGAGGTCATGCCGCGCAGTTCGATCTCGGTCTGGCCCGGCCCTTCGCTCTTCAGCGAAACGCTGGGCGTGGACTGGGCGAGATTGGTGAAGTTGGTGATGCCACGGGCCTGCAGCTCGGCCCCGCCGACCGCGGAGATGCTGATTGGCGTGTCCTGAACGGTGCCGGCGCGCTTCGACGCGGTCACGACCAGCTCGGAGACCGAGTCCGCGTTCTCGGCGGCGACCGCGCCGTCGGCGCCGGCGGCCGGTTCCGCCTGGGCCGCCAGGGTGAAGGCAACGGCGGTGCTGCCCAGCAGGACGGCGATGGTGGTATTGCGACGCGAATTCATAACGTTCCCCAGCCGCATTGTTGCGGTGCAACACGGCGGTATCAGGGGGGTGCGTCAGGGTTCCATTCGTGTCCGTGCAAGGAGTGATAAACGGAACATAAGGCGCCCGATCTCAATGCTTTCGAGCCGGCGGAGGGACATCAAAGGTCCAGCTCAGTCTGGCAAATCGGCGCGCAAGGAGGTTGCGGCCGGCAGGCGCCCGCACCGTGAGAGTCAGGCCTGGGGCGCGATCCGGAACATATCGTCGGTGACGAAGCGGTAGCCGATCCCGGGCTCGGTCATGATCACCTGAGGCTCGGAGGGATCGCCCTCGATCTTCTGCCGTAGCTGGCCGATGAAGACACGCAGGTATTGGGTGTCCTCCGCGTGCGCCGGCCCCCAGATCGAGATCAGCAGGTCGCGGTGCTGCATCACCTTGCCGGCGTTCTGCGCCAGCTTGGCCAGGAGGTCGTATTCCTTCGGCGACAGGTGCACGAGTTCATCGCCCTTGGTGACCAGGCGCCGCGGGAAATCGATGGTGAGCGTCCCGGACTTGACGATCGGCGGCGGCGGTTCGCCGGCATGCACGCGTTGCCGTAACGCAGCTCGCAGCCGGGCGAGCAACTCCCCCACGCCGAACGGCTTTTCCACATAGTCGTTGGCGCCATTGTCCAGGGCGTCGATCTTCTCGGTCTCCCGGTCGCGGGCCGACAGGATGATGATCGGCTCGTGATAGAATTCGCGGGCTTTGATCAGCACCTGGCGCCCGTCCATGTCCGGCAGACCAAGGTCGAGGACCACCGCGTCCGGCGCGGCGCGGGCGATTTCCCGCAAGCCCTCCGCGCCGGTGTCGGCCCGCAACGGCTCGAACCCGGCCGCCTCCAGCGCCGCGCGAAGGAAACGATGGATCTGGGCTTCGTCGTCGATGACCAGGACGCGAGGGTGATGCGAACTCATGCGGTGATTTCAGGCCTTTGCGGCGATTTCGGCAGGCTGATCAACACGCGGGTCCCATGGTCGCCATGGATCGGGCTGGCGGCGGCGATCCGTCCTCCCATCGCCTCGATGAAGCCCTTCGAGATCGACAGTCCCAGGCCCGCGCCCTTGGTGCGGTCGGTGGGCTCCTCCATGCGGCGGAACTTCTCGAAGACGCGCTCCAGCTCCGCGGTGGGGATGCCCTTGCCCTCATCCTCGATGCTGATCACCACGTTGTTGCGGTCCTCGTAGGCGGCCAGGTCGATCGCCGTGTCGTCGGGACTATAGGCGATAGCATTCTCCAAAATGTTGACCACCGCCTGTTCCAACAGGTTTGGATCCAGCCTGACCGGCGGCAGGTCCGGCGGGAAGTCGCGCTCGATGTGGCGCCCGCCCAGCCGGCGCGAAACCCGCTCCGCCGCGCCCATCAGGACGTCGCGCACATCGATCCAGTCCTCGCGGATGTTCAGGCCGCCGCCCTCAAGGCGGGTCATATCCAGCAGGTTGCCGACGTAGCGGTTGAGACGTTCCGCCTCTTCGCGAACGCTCTGCAGGAGATCGGCGCGCGTCGCCGGCGGCATGCCTTCGCCGTATTCGATCATGGTGGTGGTCGAGCCCAGCACCGTGGAGAGCGGCGTGCGCAGGTCGTGGCTGATGGAGTTCAGCAAGGCGGCGCGGAAGCGGTCGGAGCGGCGCAGGGTCTCCGCCTCGACGGCGGCCAGCGCCAGGTCGGCGCGTTCCAGGGCGACCGCGCCCTGGTCGAGCAGGGCCAGGACCAGCTTTTCCTCGTCCGACCCGGGCGTCAGCGCATTGGCCTCGACGCCGGCGACGCCGACCCGGTTGCGGACCCCCTGCAGCGGCCAGAAGGTCCAGCTGCTTTGCGGCAGCGTGCCCGTGCCGGAACCGGCGGCCTCGCCCTTCTCCCAGGCCCAGCGCGCGGCGGCCATGGGTGCGGCGCCCAGGTCTTCGAGGACCGGGGCGCCCGCGACCGGCACGATCTCCTCGCCCTGCGGCAGGAGCACGATCGCCTTGGCATTGCCGGCGGCGGAGATCTGGTCGGCCAGGGCGTGGGCGGTGTCGTCGCGGGTGGCGGAGCCGGACAGCCGCCGGCTCGACGCCAGCAGCGACGCGATCGCCGACGCCCGGGCCGACGTCCTGAGCGACTGATCGCGGACCCGGCCCGTCAGCCAACCGGTGGTCATCGCCACCACGAAGAAGACCGCGAAGGTCAGTACGTCGGTGGGGTGGCCGATCACGAAGGACAGGCGCGGCTCGAGGAAGAAGAAGTTGTAGGCCAGCGCCGCGGCAGCTGCAGCAGTGACTGCGGGCCAGAGGCCGAACGCCAGGCCCGCGCCCAGCACGCTCAGCAGGAAGATCATCGCCAGGTTGGCGCCCGAGGCGAACTGATCGAGCAGGCCCGCGAGCCCGCAGGTGACCGCGACGAGGATCAAGGCGCCGGCATGACCGTGCCACCCCGCCAGGCTGAACGGCGGGAGATCGACCAGGGGGACCTTGCCGTCGTCGTCGCCGCGCTCGGTGACCACGTGGACCGCGGCGCCGCGCGCCTGGCGCAGAAGCGCCGTGGCCAGAGTGCGGCCGAGCAGTTCGCGCAGGCGGCTATCGCGCGACTTGCCGATGACGATCTGGGTGACGTTGTTGCGCCGCGCGTAGGCCATCACCGAGGCCACCACGTCGTCGCCGGTCAGCACGACCGTCGATCCCCCCAACTGCTCGGCCAGCTTCAGCGCCTCGCTGAGGCGGCCCTGCGCCGTCGGCGACGGGGGCCTCTGGTTCGGCCGCTCGACGTGGGCGACGGTCCAGGGCGCGTCCATCATCATGTCCGATAGGCGTCGGGCCGTGCGCACCAGAGCGTTGGCCATGGTGTCGCCCCCGACCAGGACAACGATGCGTTCGCCGGCCGCCCAGGGGCCTTCGACGCCCTTCTCGCGCATGGTGGCGATCAGCTGGTCGTCGACGGTCTGGGCCATGCGGCGCAGCGCCAGTTCGCGCAGCGCGGTCAGGTTCTCCGGCTTGAAGAAATTGTCCGCTGCGAGCCTGGCCGTCTCGGGCACATAGACCTTACCGTCGGCCAGGCGCGTGCGAAGCTCATCCGGCGTGATGTCGACGAGCTCGATGTCGTCGGCGCGGGACAGCGCCGAGTCCGGCACCGTTTCGCGCTGGCGCACACCGGTGATGCGCAACACCACATCCACCAGGCTTTCCAGGTGCTGGACGTTCAGCGTCGTCCAGATGTCAATGCCGGCGCCCAGCAGCTCCTCGACGTCCTGCCACCGCTTGGGGTGGCGCGATCCGGGCGCGTTGGAGTGGGCGTACTCGTCGACGATCAGCAGCTTCGGCCGCCGCGCCAGGGCGCCGTCGATGTCGAACTCCATCAGAGTCCGAGCCTTATACTCGATGGGTTTTCGCGGCAGGACCTCCAGGCCGCGCAGCAGGGCCTCGGTCTCGCGCCGGCCGTGGCTCTCGACGACGCCGATCACGACGTCATCGCCCTCGGCCTTGCGACGCCGCGCGGTGCGCAGCATCTCGTAGGTCTTGCCGACGCCCGGCGCCATGCCGAGAAACACCTTGAGGCGCCCGCGCCGCGCCTTGTTGGCGGCGGCGAGGAGCGCCTCGGGGTCAGGCCGGCGCGGTTCGTCGGTGGTCGTCATCGCCGCTCCCGCTTATCGGCGCCCGCGCGCCTAGCTGGCCGGCGGAGTGGGTCGAGCCGGCGCCGCCGCGTCGAGCGCGAGGTTGGTCTTTAGCACGTTCACATGCGGTTGGCCGAAGATGCCCAGCCAGGCGCCGGTGGTGTTGGCGTCGATCGCGCGAACGACCTCGCCGACCGGAACGCCGCGGACGACCGCGATCCGCGCCGCCTGGCGATGGGCGTTGGCGGGCGAGACGTCGGGGTCCAGACCCGAGGCCGACGTGGTGACCGCATCGGCGGGCACCGGGCCGGCGCCTTCGCTCTGCAGGCCCGCGGTGTCCTTGGCGATGCGTTTGGCGAGGTCCGGATTGAGTGGGCCGAGGTTGGATCCAGAGGAGTTGGACGCGTCGTAGCCGTCGTTGCCCGCCGCGGACGGGCGAGGATGCAGGTACTGGGGCTTGGCGAAGTTCTGAGCGATCAGCGACGAGCCGATCACCTCTCCCTTGGCGTCGTGGATCAGGCTGCCGCCGGCCTGGGCCGGGAAGGCCACGTGGGCGATGCCGGTGATGACCAGCGGATAGATCACGCCGAGCAGCAGGGTGAAGAACAGGGTGGCGACGATGGCGGGGCGGATTTGGGCGAACATGGCGGGTTCCTATAGGGCCTTCAGATGACAGGACGGCGCGGTCACGCCAGGCCCACGCCGGAGACGATGAGGTCGATGAGCTTGATGCCGACGAAGGGCACGATGACCCCGCCGACGCCATAGATCAGCAGGTTGCGCTGCAGGAGGCGGCCCGCGCCGATCGCCTGATAGCGGACGCCGCGCAGCGCCAGCGGGATCAGGGCCACGATCACCAGGGCGTTGAAGATCACCGCCGATAGGATCGCGCTCTTCGGGCTGTGGAGGCCCATGATGTTGAGCGCGCCCAAAGCCGGCAGGGTGATCACGAACAGCGCCGGGATGATCGCGAAATACTTGGCCACGTCGTTGGCGATCGAGAAGGTGGTCAGCGCGCCGCGGGTGATCAGCATCTGCTTTCCCACCTCGACGATCTCGATGACCTTGGTCGGGTCGCTGTCGAGGTCGACCATGTTGCCGGCCTCGCGGGCGGCCTGGGCGCCGGTCTGCATGGCCACGCCGACGTCGGCCTGGGCCAGCGCGGGCGCGTCGTTGGCGCCGTCGCCGCACATGGCCACCAGTCGGCCGCGGCCCTGCTCGTCGCGCATCAGCCTGAGCTTGTCCTCCGGCGTCGCCTCGGCCAGGAAGTCGTCGACGCCGGCCTCCGAAGCGATGGCCGCGGCGGTCACCGGGTTGTCGCCGGTGATCATCACCGTGCGCAGGCCCATGCGGCGAAGGTCGGCGAAGCGTTCCTTCACCCCCGGCTTCACCACATCCTTCAGATGGATGACGCCGAACAGGATTCCGTTCTCCGAAACCGCCAGCGGCGTGCCGCCGGATCGCGCGATGCGGTCGACGGCGGCGGTGAATTCGGCCGGCGCCTGGCTGGCTTCAAGCCCGGCGTCCTTCAGCACCGCATCTACGGCGCCCTTGCGCCACTTGGTGCCGTCGGCGTCCAGCCCGGACTGGCGCGTGGTGGCGGAAAACGGGATCACCGTCGCGCCCTTCGGCGCTTCCAGCACCAGGCCCTCATTGCGGGCCAGCTCGACGATGGAACGGCCTTCCGGCGTCTCGTCGCCGAGCGAGGCCAGCAGGGTGGCGCGCAGCATCATCTCCCGCCGCACGCCGGGTGCGGCGATCAGTTCGGTGGCCATGCGGTTGCCGAAGGTGATGGTGCCGGTCTTGTCGAGCAGCAGGGTGTCGACGTCGCCGGCCGCCTCCACGGCCCGGCCGGAGGTGGCCAGGACGTTGAACTTCAGCAGCCGGTCCATGCCCGCGATGCCGACGGCCGACAGCAGCCCGCCGATGGTCGTCGGGATAAGGCATATGAAGAGGGCGCCCAGCACCATCGGGTCGATCTTCACGCCCGAATAGGTCCCCAGGCCCAGCAGGGTCACCACTGCGATCAGGAAGATCAGCGTCAGGCCCGCCAGCAGCACCGCCAGCGCGATCTCGTTCGGGGTCTTCCGGCGGTCGGCGCCCTCGACCATGGCGATCATCCGGTCGAGGAAGGTCGAGCCGGCTTCGGAGGTGATGCGCACCTTGAGCCAGTCGGAGACCACCGTGGTGCCGCCGGTGACGGCGGAGCGGTCGCCGCCGCTCTCGCGGATCACCGGGGCGCTCTCGCCGGTGATGGCGGCTTCGTTAACCGAGGCGATGCCTTCGACGATCTCGCCATCGGAGGGGACCACGTCGCCGGCCTCCACGAGGACGACCTGGCCGACCTTCAGCTCATTCGCTGGCGTCAGGACGACCACCCCAGCGCCGTTGAGCAGCTTGGCCTTTGTGGTCACCCGCGTGGCCCGCAGGCTGTCGGCGGCGGCCTTGCCGCGGCCCTCGGCGACGCTCTCGGCCAGGTTGGCGAACAGCACCGTCGCCCAGAGCCAGAGGGCGATCTGCAGGGCGAAGGCCCAGTCGCCGCCGTCCTTGATCGCCAGGACCGTCGACATCGTCGCCAGGACCGCGACGATCCAGGTGGCGAAGATCACCGGGTTGCCGGTCAGCTTGCGCGGGTCGAGCTTGACGAAGGCGTCGCCGATCGCGCGGGTCAGGATCGGCCCCGAGAAGCTGCCGACGAGGGTGGCGGCCTTGCGGCGGTTCTCACCCAGAGATGCGGTTGCGGTGGTCATATGATGATCCCCAGAGCTTTCAACGGGGGTTTCAACGGGCCGCGGCGACAGCGTGGAGCACCTGGAAGTGCTCGACGATCGGGCCGAGGGCGAGGGCGGGGAAGTACTGCAGACCGCCCATGATCAGGATCACCCCGATCAGCAGGCCGATGAACAGCGGCCCGTCCGTGGGGAAGGTGCCGGCGGTGGCGCCCAGCTTGGGTTTCATCGCCATGGAGCCGGCGATGGCCAGCACCGGAATGGCGTAGGCGAAGCGGCCCAGCAGCATGGCGACGCCGAGGGTCGCGTTCCAATAGGGCGTATTGGCCGAGAGGCCTGCGAAGGCCGAGCCATTATTCCCCGTCGCCGAGGAGTAGGCGTAGAGGATCTCCGAGAGGCCATGCGGCCCGGGATTGGCCAGACCTTTGAGGGCCACGGGGACCACCGCGGCAACGCCGGCGAAGCCCAGGATCGAGACCGTCAGGATCAGCACCGCCAGCATGGCGTACTTCACCTCACGCGCCTCCACCTTCTTGCCCAGGTACTCCGGCGTGCGCCCGACCATCAGCCCGGCCACGAAGACCGCGATCAGCGCCAGGACGATCATGCCGTAGAGACCGGAGCCGACGCCGCCGGGGACGATCTCGCCCAGCTGGATCATGAACATCGCCATGCCGCCGGCCAGGGGCATGTAGCTGTCATGCATGGCGTTGACGCCGCCGTCGGAGGCGCCGGTGGTCGCCGCGGTCCAGATGGCGGTGGACGGAGCGCCGAAGCGGACCTCCTTGCCTTCCATGTTGACGCTGGCGTCGGCGTGGGCGGCGACCAGGGCCGGCGCCGGCTGGGTCTCTGCCGCATAGACGACCGAGGCCGCCACAGCGATGAAGATCGCCATCACCGCCACCAGGGCGCGCGCATCGCGCCTGGCCAGCACCACGCGTCCGAAGGCGACCGCACAGGCGTAGCTGAGGACGTTCATGATCACGATCTCGATGAAGTTCGTGATCGCGTTGGGGTTCTCGAACGGGTGCGCCGAGTTGGTGTTGAAGAGCCCACCGCCGTTGGTGCCGAACTGCTTGATCGCCTCCTGCGACGCGACGGGGAACAGCGCGATGGTCTGTTTGCCGCCCTCGACCGTGTGAGCGGTGACATGGGCGATCAGCGTCTGCGGTTCGCCCAGCGCCACAAAAGCCAGGGCGATGATGATGGCGAACGGCAGCAGGATGTAGAGGCTGATCCGGGTCAGATCGACCCAGAAGTCGCCGAGGTTCTCACTGCGGTTGGCGGCGAAGGCGCGCGCGAGGGCCGCGGCCACGGCGATGCCCGCCGCCGCCGACAGGAAGTTGTGCGAGGTGAGCCCCGCCATCTGCGAGAAGGTCGAGAGCGTCGTCTCCGGCACATAGGACTGCCAGTTGGTGTTGGTGACGAAGCTGATGGCCGTGTTGAACGCCAGGTCCGGCGAACAGCCGGGGAATCCCTGCGGATTGAGCGGCAGGAAATTCTGGAACCGCAGGATCAGGTAGAGCACCACGAAGCTGGCGACGCTGAACGCCAGGAAGCTCATGGCGTAGGCGATCCAGTTCTGGCCCTTCTCCGGCTTCACGCCCCCGGCGGCGTAGACCAGCCTCTCGACAGGCTTGAGCACCGGATCGAGCCAGGTCTTCTCGCCCTGCCAGACGCGGGCCATGTAGATGCCGAGCGGCCACGCAAGCGCGATCGTCACGGCGAGCGTAAGGGCGATCTCCGCCCAGCCCTGCCCGTTCATCAGAACTTCTCCGGCTTCAGGAGGGCGACCACCATGTAGCCGCCGATGACGAGGGCGCCGACGCCCCAGATGATGTTCGCGAGCATCAGATGCGCCTCAGGCTGTAGGCGTAGGCCGCGAAGATCACGAAGACCGCGACGCCACCGAGGATGTAGAGGAGGTCGAGCATTGGGCCGCTCCGCCAGAAAGCTAGAGGGGGAACCTACTAAGCCTCAGCGTAAGGACGCCATGCGGAACCACGCCCAGTGATATCAAGGAAGTATAAAGGGTTCACCGGCCCGCCGGAACGCTCGGGCCTTGACGTTTTGCTTATCCGACCGGTCGTCTTCCGTATCGAACGCTTACGGCCCTTTTTTGCACAATGCAGCCGTCTTGAGACGCCTCTGCGCCTCTCCGATGGAGTTTCGCGTTTCGATGTCCCACGAGTCAACGTCCGGCCTGCTCAGCAGCGACCCCCTGATATCGCTGCTCGAGCGGGCGCATGTGACCAGATCGAGCCTGATCCGCGTGACCGGCTCGAGCGGCCTTTCGGCCATGCTCTGGCTGTGCCGGCATGGCTATGAACAGGTCGGCTATCTGCGCCCCGGCGCGGGCCCCCACGAGCAGCCCGACGCCCTGATCGTCGCTCATACCTGCGACGAAGCCACGCTGGCGGACCTGCTGGTCACCGGCCCCCACGTCCGCGAAGGCGGCGCGCTGGTGTTCCAGTCGCCCCTGCCCCGCGTCCTGGCCTTCCGCGCCGACCCCATCCACCGGCTCCTCAAAGAGCACGGCTATGCGGTCGAGGAATGCCACCACGGCCAGCGTCGCGAACTGCATGTCGCGCGCCGCCTGCATCTGGCGCCGCTGAAGAAGGCCGCCTGAGATGATCGCCTCTTCCGACCTGTGGATGCTGGGCTTGCGCCCGGTCCGCACCGAAGAGGACCGGGCGGCGCCTCCTAGCCCTGCGGCTGGCGCCGCCCGCTCCGAAAAGTACGTCGTCGCCAAGCGGCTCGGCCGCTGGCGCGTGCGGCGGAACGACAAGGACACCGGCGCCTTCGCCAGCCTGGACGACGCCGTGCGTAACGCCTGCGGCCAGGCGCGCGAGCAGGCCACGGCCGGCGTCACCAGCGTCGTGGTGGTGCAGTCCGAGGTCCAGGAAATGCACTGCTTCACGCCGCCGGCTGGCGCCCATGACGCACCGCCCGCGTCCACGCTCCGCGTGGTCGGAGGCGCCGGCCGATGACGCCCCAAGGCCACAGCCCGACCGAAGCCTGGTATATGTGCCGGAAGGCCGCGCAGCGCCGCGGACTGGCGAGCCACTGGCCGTGGGTTTTCGCAGCGCTCGCCGTCGCGGTGGTCATCGGTGTCCTGAGCCCGGACCGCAGCAAACCCCACGCCGCCTCGGCGCCCGCGCCGGCCGCGTCCGTCAGATGAGGTCGCTTTCGCAAAGGCCGGCGTCGCCGCTGACGGGCGCGAGCCCTTCGCCCAGCGATCGGTTCCTGGCCCGGCGCAGGGCCATCTTCCTGCGCGACTGGATCCTTGCATTGATCGCCCTGGCTCTGGTCCTGGCGGCCAGCCTCTTCCGATCCGAGCCCAGAAATCCGACGCTCGACGGGCCCCACGCCGTCGCGCCGCTCGCCTCGCAACACGTCTGAACCTCGACCGCCGGCGAACGCCTCTTCGGTCTCACCGAACGCGTCGCAGCGGTCGGGTCTTCGGCGCGATCCCTCAAAATTGGTCAGTCCAGTGTGGACAAGCCAATTATTAGGCCATAGCAGAGAGAATGCTGCGGTTGGCGGCTGGCGAACCTTTTCTTCGGAGAGGTTGCCACGCGGTCGCCAGGGGCCGAGGTTCAGGGGTCGCACGGAAGAGATTCACCCGACATGCGCATCGCAGACGTAAGGGTCATCACCACCTGCCCGGGCAGGAATTTCGTGACGGTGAAGATCGTCACCGACGAAGGCGTCTACGGGATCGGCGACGCGACCCTGAATGGCCGGGAGAAGGCCGTCGCGGCCTATCTGGAAGAGCATGTCGCCCCTCTGCTCATCGGTCGCGATGCGCGGCGGATCGAGGATACCTGGCAGCTGCTCTATCGCGGCGCCTACTGGCGGCGCGGGCCGGTCACCATGCGGGCCATCGCCGCCGTCGACGTGGCGCTCTGGGACATCAAGGCCAAGGCCGCGGGGATGCCGCTCTACGATCTGCTCGGCGGTAAGAGCCGCGAGGGCGTCATGGTCTACGGCCACGCCAACGGCGCCGACATCGAAGAGACCTGCGACGAGGTCGAGCGCTACGTCGGCCTGGGCTACAAGGCGGTGCGCGCCCAGAGCGGGGTGCCGGGCCTGGACAAGCCCTACGGCGTCGGACGCGGCCGGATGTTCTATGAGCCGGCCGACGCGACGCTGCCGACCGAGACCGTCTGGTCGACGTCGAAGTATCTGGATCACACCCCAAAGCTCTTCGAGGCGCTGCGGGACCGCGTCGGCTTCGGGGTCGAGTTGCTGCACGACGCCCATCATCGGCTGACGCCGCTGGAGGCCGCGCGTCTCGGCAAGTCGCTGGAGCCCTATCGCCTGTTCTGGCTGGAGGATGTGACCCCGGCGGAGAACCAGGAGGCCTTCCGCCTGGTGCGCCAGCATACGGTGACGCCGCTGGCGGTGGGCGAGATCTTCAACACCATCTGGGACTGCAAGGATCTGATCCAGGAGCAGTTGATCGACTTCATCCGCACAACCGTCGTGGGCGCGGGCGGCGTCACCCACCTGCGCCGGATCGCCGACTTCGCCGCCCTCTGGCAGGTGCGCACCGGCTGCCATGGCGCGACGGACCTTTCGCCCGTCACCATGGGCGCGGCGCTGCACTTCGATACTTGGGTCCCGAACTTCGGCATCCAGGAATACATGCGCCACACCCCGGAGACCGACGCGGTCTTCCCGCATGATTACCGCTTCGAGGCCGGCCTCCTGTATCCCGGCGACAAGCCCGGCCACGGTGTCGACATCGACGAGGCCCTGGCCGCCAAATATCCTTACGACCCCAAACAGCTGCCGATCGCCCGTCTCGAGGACGGGACCATGTGGAACTGGTGACCCTGCGGCCGATGGCGACGCTGAAGCGCCTGCGGTGGTGGATCGTGGTCCTCGTTTGCATGGGCACGGTGCTGAACTATCTCGCCCGCAATTCGCTGGGCGTGCTGGCCCCGCAGCTGACCCGGGAGCTGGGCTTCACCACCCAGCAGTATTCCTGGGTCGTGGCGGCCTTCCAGGTCACCTACACCGCCATGCAGCCGATCTGCGGGGCGATCATCGACTCCCTCGGCCTGAAGCTCGCCTTCGCCCTTTTCGCGGTCGCTTGGTCGCTGGCCAACATGGCGCACGGCTTCGCCGGCGGCTGGATTTCCTTGGCCTTCTTCCGGGGCCTTCTGGGGCTCAGCGAATCCGCGGCGATCCCCGCCGGGGTGAAGGCGGTGAGCGAGTGGTTCCCGGCCCGGGACCGCTCGGTCGCCATCGGTTTCTTCAACGCCGGCACCTCCCTGGGCGCCGCCATCGCCCCGCCGATCGTGATCTTCCTGTCGCTGGCCTATGGCTGGCGCTCAGCCTTCGTGGTGACCGGCGCGCTCGGCCTCGTCTGGGCTGCGGCCTGGTACCTCTTCTATGACAGCCCGGCCCGGCATCCGGCGCTGAGCCCGCAGGAGCGCGCGCTGGCGCCCTCCATCGTGGAGGCGTCCACCCAGCCGCCCGTTACGCTCCGCTCGCTCTTCGCTCAACGGAGTTTCTGGGGGTTGGCGATTCCCCGCTTCCTGATCGAGCCGGCCTGGCAAACCTTCAGCTTCTGGATCCCGCTCTATCTGGCGCGCGAGCGGGGCATGGACCTGAAGTCCATCGCGCTGTTCGCCTGGCTGCCGTTCCTGGCCTCCGACGCCGGCGGCATCCTCGGCGGCTATCTCTCGCCGTTCCTGATGAAGCGGTTCCGCATGGGCCTGCTGACCTCGCGCGCCACCGGCTTCACCCTGGGCGCGGTGATGATGATCGCCCCGGCCAGCGTCGGCCTGGCGTTCAGCCCTTACACGGCGATCGCGCTCTTCTGCGTGGGCGGTTTCGCCCATCAGATGCTCTCGGTGCTGCTCAACACCCTGACCACCGACGTCTTCCCGCGCGAGAGCGTGGCGCGCGCCAACGGGCTGGTCGGGATGTGCGGCTGGATCGGCGGCTTGCTGTTCTCGCTGCTCGTCGGCGCGCTGGCCGACACCGTCGGCTACGCGCCGCTGTTCCGGCTGCTGGCGGTGTTCGACATCGCCGGCGCGATGATCCTGTTCGCCGTGCTGCGGCCCGTGCGGATGGACGCCCGGAGCGCCTTCGCATGAGACCATCGATCGCCCGACCGCCGCGGTTCAGCCTCGCCGCGCGCGAAGGCGCCCGGGTGACCCTGGCCTCTGACGCGGGCTTCGAGGTCGACGTCTTCGTGCTGGAGCCTGACATCCTGCGGGTGCTGCACCGGTCACCCGGCCGGCTCAGCGGCCCGCGGACCTGGGCCATCGCCCCAGGCGCCGAAGACGTCGCCGACGCGGGCCGCGACCGGCTGGACGTCAGCGGCTTTTCCGGCCCCGACTTCACGCTTGAGGAGGCCGACGGCCGGCTCGTTATCGCGACCGACCGGCTGCGGCTGACGGTCCGTCTCGACGGACTGTTCTGCAAGTGGGAGATGGCCGCCGACGGAGGTTGGATCGCGATCGCCCGCGACCGCCCGACCCAGGCCTACAACTTCGGCTGGTGGGGCCAGGGACCGCGCCACTATCTGGTCCGCGACCCGGCCGAGCAATACTTCGGCCTCGGTGAGAAGACCGGCGAACTCGACCGCGCCGGGCGGCGGTTCCGGATGAGCGACGCCGACGCCATGGGCTATGACGCGCGGACATCCGACCCGCTCTATAAGCACATCCCGTTCTACATCACCCGGCACACGGGGACGGGCGCGGCGTTCGGCCTCTTCTACGACACCTACGCCGATTGCGACTTCGACCTCGGGGCCGAGCGCAGCAACTATCACGGCCTCTTCCGCAGCTTCCGCGCCGAGGCGGGCGACCTCGACTACTATGT
This sequence comes from Phenylobacterium sp., assembly GCF_036264965.1. Classification (GTDB taxonomy): domain Bacteria; phylum Pseudomonadota; class Alphaproteobacteria; order Caulobacterales; family Caulobacteraceae; genus Phenylobacterium. The sequence continues at coordinate 52,778 of NZ_DATAPY010000022.1, read as the reverse complement.
GATCGCGGGCCCGCAGGTGGCGGACGTCACGCGCCGGTTCACCTGGCTGACCGGGCGGCCGGCCTTCCTGCCGCGCTGGGGCCTGGGCTATTCCGGCTCGACCATGAGCTACACCGATGCGCCGGACGCCCAGGCGAAGCTGGGCGGGTTCATCGAGAACTGCCGCCGCCACGACATCCTCTGCGACAGCTTCCACCTGTCGTCCGGCTACACCTCCATCGGCGCGCGGCGCTACGTCTTCCATTGGAACCGCGACAAGTTCCCCGATCCCGCCGCCTTCGCCGCCGGTTTCCGCGCCGCCGGCGTGCGGCTGTGCGCCAATATCAAGCCCTGCCTGCTCGACGACCATCCGCTGTTCGAGGAGGCGCGGGCCCGCAAGCTGCTGATCTGCAATCCCGACGGCGAGCCCGCCTGGGTGCAGTTCTGGGATGGGCTGGGCGCCTATCTGGATTTCACCAACCCCGAGGCCCAGGCCTGGTGGCGCGCGCATGTGACCGCCGACCTTCTCGACGTCGGCATCGAGGCCACTTGGAACGACAACAACGAGTTCGAGGTCGTCGATCCCGCCGCGCGGGCCGCCATGTTCGGCGCGCCGGCGGCGGCAATCGACAGCAAGCCGCTGCAGACCCTGCTGATGCTGCGCGCGTCGCGGCAGGCGCAGACGGCGCATGCGCCGGCGCGCCGGCCATTCCTGGTATCGCGGGCCGGCGCGGCCGGGATGCAGCGCTATGTTCAGACCTGGTCGGGCGACAACGCCACCGCCTGGGAGAGCCTCAAGTGGAACATCCGCATGGGCCTGGGCCTGGCGCTCAGTGGGATCTCCAACAACGGCCACGACATCGGCGGCTTCAGCGGCCCGCGGCCGGACCCGGAGCTGTTCGTCCGCTGGGTCGAGGCCGGGGTGTTCATGCCGCGCTTCAGCATCCATTCCTGGAACGACGACGGGACGGCCAACGAGCCCTGGATGCACGCCGACGCGACCGCCACGGTGCGCGACCTGATCCGGCTGCGCTACCGGCTCCTGCCCTACCTCTATGACCTGAGCTGGCGCTGCCACAGCACCTTCGACCCCATCGTCCGGCCGACCTTCCACGACTTCCCCGACGACCCGGACGCCTATGCCGACACTGACGACCTGATGCTCGGCCCCGCACTTCTGGTCGCCTCGGTGGTCGAGCCGGGCGCGACCACGCGCGAGATTCACCTGCCCGCGGGCGCGGCCTGGTTCGACTTCTGGACCGGGAATCGCTTCGAGGGCGGGCGGCGCGTCAGCCTGCCCGCGCCTTGGGGCCAGCCGCCCCTGCTGGTCCGTGAGGGTTCGGCGATCCCGTTGAATATCGCCGAACAGAGCTTCGACCGCCGCGCCGACGCGCGGGCCTTCGCCCTCTTCCCGCCCACGGACGGCCGGGTCTCGGCGACGTGCTTCGAGGACGACGGCGAGACGGAGGCTTGGCGCGACGGCGGCTTCGGCCATTGGGAGCTGACGGTGGACGCATCTGCGGACCGGCTGATCGTGGACGTCCGGGCGACCGGCCCGCGCCCGCCGCAAGGATCCCTGGCCCTGCTGCTGCGCCCCGCGGACAAGCGGCCCGTGCGCCTGGCCTCAGGCGAGGTGCTCGCCGACCGCCTTGAGGAGGGTTGGCGGCGCGTCGACCTGCCACTGCTCTAGCTGAAGCAAGACGTCGCCGGACGGATCGGGGAGGAGACCCGCCCGGCGACTCTGCGCGGCGTTCCTAGAACGAGTAGGACGCGCGGATGCCGCCAAACGTCTTGAAGTCGCGGGGCAGGATCACCTGGTTGGCGAGCATGTTGTTGTAGGTGCCCGCCTGGTCGAAGATGTCGGCGTAGTAGTGCTGATTGAACACGTTGTTCACGAAGGCCGAGACCTCATAGTGCTGGCTCGGATTGCGGATGCCGGCCGTGAGGTTGAGGACCCCGTACCCCTTCTGGATCGTCTGAGGATCCTGGTTCAGCGAGAAGTTGATCTTGCTCTGGTAGGCGTAGGACGCCGTGCCGGTGAGCTGGAACGGCGTGCCGGAAAGCTGATGGACATAGTCCAGGTCGGCCGACAGCTTCACCTTCGGCGACTGGGCCGGCGTGGCGCCCGTCAGGTTCTGGCGGGCTGGCGAGCCGGTGCAGCCCTGGGCCGCCGTCTGCAGCGGATAGCACTGGGCGACGGGGAAGCTGGTGATCTGGGCGTCGAGGAACGCCGCGGAGACGTCGAGCCTCAATTCCTCCGTGAGCCGCGCCATGGAGTCGAGTTCGACACCCTGTGTCCGCAGCTTGCCCACATTGGTCAGGCGGAAGTTGGAGGTGCCGTCCGGCAGGGTCTCGATCCCCTGGGCCTGGAAGTTCTGATACTCGGCGTAGAAGCCCGTGAGGTTCACGGTGAGGCGATGCTCGAAGAACTGGCTGCGCATGCCGGCCTCCCAGCTCTTGGAGGTCTCGGGCCGGATCGGGCCGGCAAGCTGGCGGTTCAGGTTGAAACCGGTGGTCAGGTCGTAGGTCTGGCCCTTGTGACCGGTTGAGTAGGACGCGTAGCCCATGATGTCCTTGGTGAACTGGTGGTTCAGGGCTGCGTGATAGGTCCAGAAATCGTCGGTGGCGTTGCCGGCGAACTTGGCGTTGTTGAGGATGTCGTTGAACGTGTAGTCGATCTTCTCATCCTGATAGCGAAGGCCGCCCGTCAGCGTGGTTCCTGGGATGAATTCCCAGTCCGCCTGTCCGAAGGCCGCCGTCTGTTTTGAGCCCGAAGTGGCGTACCAGCGGGCTTGCGAGAACACCGGCCCGCGGAAGAAATTCCGCACGTAGTCCACGTCAGCATAGAAGGCGCCCACGGTGTAGCGGAACGGCTGGTCGCTGCGGGACACCAGGCGGATCTCCTGGGTGACCTGGCCCGACTTGAAATCACCGATCTGGCGGTTGTCGATCAGGGCGCTGGCCGTCTCGTCCACGTCCAGCAGATCGGTCTCGGTGTAGTTGTCGTTGCCGGTGACCGAGACCAGGGTCGCGAAGCCCAGGTCCCATTCCAGCTTCACCGACTGGCTGTTGTCCTCGTAGTCGGTCTTGGCCTTGAAGTTGTTGGCGAAGCTCGTGTTGTCCGGGCCCACGGTGATGCCCGCCTCGAAGACCGACGGCGGGATGGCGGGGTTGCCTCGAAGCGTCGCGTTGGGGGCCAGCGCGGTGAACGGACGGCCGACGGTGGTCCCGCCGTTCACATAGTTCCAGCCGACGGTGGCGGTGAAGTTCGACATCGGCGTCCACAGGAGCTTGCCGTGGACCGAGTAGAAATCGCGGCCGCCGGCCTTGTCGCCGTTGAAGACGTTGCGAACGTTGCCGTCGAACTTGTCGTAGTTAGCGCTCAGCCGGTACTCGAGCTTGTCCGACATGATCGGCCCCGACACCGAGCCGCCGACGCCATATTCGTCGTCGGTCGTGCCCAGCACATTGAGGTTGCCCGAGAGCGCCGCCGTCGGCGCGCGCGTGGCGATGTTGATCAGGCCGGCGGAGGCCGACTTGCCGTAGAGCGTGCTCTGCGGGCCGCGCAGGACTTCGATGTGCTCGATGTCCGAGAGGTCGGTGAAAGCCCGCGCCTGGAAGGCCACCGGCACGTCGTCCACCTGGATCGCGACCGAGGGCTCGACCCCGATGGAGAAGGCGAAGGTGCCGATGCCGCGGATCGACACCGAGGAATTGACCGGCTGCTCGGCGGGCCGGACCACCAGGGACGGCGCGAGCTTGGTCAGGTCGGTGAACTCGCGGACGCCCGCGGCGGCCAGCTGGTTGGCCGAAACCACCTGCACGGCCTGGGGAACGCTCTGGACGTTTTCCGCCCGCTTCTGGGCGGTAACGATGACCTCGTCGACCGCGGGGGCCTCCGCGGCGTGGACCACGCTCGCACCGCCCACAGCCATCAACCCGGCGATCACACAGTTCGACAGCGACGTGCTGGAAAACAAGCGCCTCATAGTTTCCTCCCCTGGTTCCCGATGAGCGTTATGGTCGCTCCTGGAATTGGTCCTACCATATTGGTAAGGCCAGCCACAATGACTGGTATGGCAGAAATATGAAAACCTCCCGAACCACTAACGGCTTCCGCCTCGGAGCTGCGGATGATGGCGGCGCCCGGTTGTCGCAATTGGCCTGACCAGATATGAAGGGCCATGATCGCAAAGTCCGAGTCCGGCCGACTGTATGAAAGAGTGGCGGAAGACCTCGCCCGCCGGATCGCCGCCGGAGAGCACGCCCTCGGCCGCCGCCTCCCATCGGAACGCGATCTCGCCCAGGCCTACGCCGTTTCCCGCCCGACGATCCGCGAGGCGATCATCGCCCTGGAGCTGGACGGACTGGTGGAAGTGCGACTCGGCTCGGGCGTCTATGTCACCGCCCGCGCGCCGCGCGGCGGCGAGGCCGGGGCGATGGATGTCGGTCCCTTCGAGCTGCTGGAAGCGCGCCGCGCGATCGAGGGCGAGAGCGCCGCGCTCGCGGCGGCGCTGATCTCCGATGACCAGCTGCAGGAGCTGCAGGAGCTGGTCGCCGAGATGCAGGCTGAGAACGCCCGTGACGTGGTGATGTCGGAGGACGCCGACCGCCGCTTCCACATGCTGATCGCCACCGCCAGCCAGAACAGCGCCATGGTCGCCGCGGTCCAGATGCTGTGGGACGCCCGCGCGCGCTCGCCCCAGACCCAGCTGCTCAGCGCCAAGGCCCATGCCGCCGGCGTGACGCCGCGGATCGACGAGCACGCCGCGATCCTGGACGCCCTGCGGCAGCGCTCGCCCGAGGCCGCGCGCCGCGCCATGCGCGAGCACCTGACCCGGGTTCTGGATTCACTCCTCGCCGCCACCGAGGTGCATGAGCTGGAGCAGGCCCGCGCCCGCATCGCGGCCGAGCGCAAACGCTACGGCGCTGTCCGCTAGGCAAGCCGAGGACGACTGCCCGTTCAGGGCGGCGGGACTTTTCCTGGGAGGGAAGCATGGCTGACGATCCGACGCCGCGGGCGCACCCGGCGCTCACGCGCCGTCAAGCGGTTGGCGCTTTCGGCCTGGTCGCCGCGACCGCCGCGACCGCGACGGAGGCCGCCGCCCAGACCCGCCCGATCGTCCGGCGCGCCGAGGCCAGCCTGCTCTATCCGCACGAGAGCCCGACGCGCTCGACCCGCGACCTCTCCGGCCTCTGGCGTTTCCAGCTGGATCCCGGCGACCGGGGCGAGGCCGACCGCTGGTTCGAAGCCGGACTGCCGGCCCCGCGCCACATCCCGGTGCCCTGCAGCTGGAACGACCTGTTCGACGACGCGCGCGACTACTTCGGGACCGCCTGGTACGAGACCGAGTTCCAGCTCGACTCAGGCTGGCGCGGCCGCCGGATTGGCCTGCGCTTCGGCTCGGCGGTCTATCGCGCCCGCGTCTGGCTGAACGGCGACTATCTGGGCGAACACGTCGGCGGCCACCTGCCCTTCGCCTTCGACGTCACCGGCTTGGCGCGGGACAACGCGGCCAATCGGTTGACGGTCAGCGTCGAGAACAAGCTCCAGCTCGACCGGGTCCCCGCGACGCCCGATCCGAAGACGGCGCACTTCTACCTGCAGGACTATCCGCAGACCGCCTACGACTTCTTCCCCTACTGCGGCCTGCACCGGCCGGCGGTGCTGTTCGCCACGCCGGACATCGCCGTACAGGACATGACCGTGACCACCGGCTTCGCCGGGGCGGCGGGGATTGTCGACGTGGCCTTTGCGGTGAACGCAGGCTGGTCGGGCCCCGGGACCTTGGTCCTGGGCGACGGGCCGAAGCCCATCACAGTGCCGGTCCAGGTGAGGGACGGCGCCGGCGCCGGTCAGATCCGCGTGCCGGCGGTGCGCGCCTGGTCGCCGGAGGACCCGCACCTCTACAAACTGAGCGTCCGGCTGGGCGCTGGCGAGACGCCGATCGATGAGTACAGCCTGAAGGTCGGCGTGCGCACCGTCGAGGTGCGCGGCAGCGAGATCCGGCTGAACGGCAAGCCCGTATTCCTCACCGGCTTCGGCAAACACGAGGATTTCCCGATGCACGGCAAAGGCCTCGACCTGCCGGTGCTGGTGCGGGATTTCGAGCTGCTGAAGTGGATCGGCGCCAACAGCTTCCGCACCTCGCACTATCCCTATTCGGAAGAGGCGATGATGCTGGCCGACGAATACGGCTTCCTGGTCATCGCCGAGACGCCGGGCGTCAGCCTGGTGTTCTCCGATCCGCCGCCGATCATCGAGGCGCGCTACCGCCAGCTTGAGACGGCGCTCGGAGAGCTCGTCCACCGGGACAAGAACCACCCGTGCGTGATCCTCTGGTCGCTGGCCAACGAGCCGATCCCCAAGCCGTTCCACACCACCGACGAGGCGCCAGCCGGCACCGTCGAAGCCGGGACCCAGTTCTTCAAGCGCCTGTTCGCCCACGCGCGCAGCCTCGACCACACCCGGCCGGTCGCCCTGGTCAGCGTCCAGAACGGCCCGCCGGAATGGGTCGGCCAGGGCGACGTGATCTGCACCAATTCCTACAACGGCTGGTACGCGGTCTCCGGGCAGATCGACGAAGGCGTGGCGACACTGGAGCGGGAGATCGCCGCGCTGCGCGCACGTCACGGCGACAAGCCCGTGGTGTTCACCGAGTTCGGCGCGGACGCGGTGGCCGGCGTCCATGCCCACCCCTCCGAGATGTGGAGCGAGGAATATCAGGCCGACCTGATCGAGGCCTATTGGCGCGCGCTGCGACGGCATCCCTTCATCGTCGGCGCCCATCCCTGGGCCTTCGCCGACTTCAAGACCGCGCAGAGCATCATGCGGGTAGGATCGCTGAACCAGAAGGGCGTCTTCACGCGCGACCGGCGGCCGAAGCTGGCGGCCACGCGGCTGCGCGAGCTGTGGCGGACGTCACGAACCTGAGCGGCGGCGCGAGCCCTTCCCACTCAGGTTGAATCAACCTGAGTGGACAAGACGGGCTCCAGATATAGGCGACGACCCTGTTCTTTCCCGGCTGACTTGATCCAAGTCAGCCGGGACAGGGTCTAGGGCTACTGCGACTGATAGTCGAAGGCGCTGGGCTTGGCCTTGGCCTGGCCGCCGAAACTGTAGACCAGGCCCACGAAGGCGATGCGGCCGTACTGGTTGCGCAGATAGTCGTCGCGCAGCTGCGGGGTGACGATCAGGCGGTGGAGCTTCTGGCCGTCGAAGAGGTCGGTGACCGTCACCACGGCGGCGAGGTCGGGCCGCAGCTGGCGTCTGTAGCCCAGGTTCACCAGATTGATCGCGTCCACCGAGCCCTGCGGCGTCAGGCGTCTGTCCTGGCGGCTAAGCGAGATCTGCGCCGTGTCGACCTTGGTCGGTCGCCAGTCGAGGCTGGCCTTCAGGTTGAGGCCCGTGGTCGACTTCAGCCCGGAGGCGCCCAGGGCGGTGGCGTCGATCTGGGCGGCGAACAGGTCGCCGCTCAGGTTGTAGGCCAGCTGCGGGCCGAGCTTGCCGTTGGCGGTGAACTCGACGCCCGCCGACCGGCTCTTCGGCAGGTTGGTCCTGGTGCTCAGCACCACCTCGTCGCTGATCGGCCGCACCACGTCGGTGAGGCTGTTACGGTCGAAGCGGTAGTAGGCGGTCGCCCCATAGCTGATCGCCTTGGCGTCGATGTGGTAGCCCGCCTCGTAGGACCAGGTATCCTGCGGCGCGAGGTTGGGATTGCCGGCGCGCAGATTGTGGGTGTCCTGGGTGTCGATGAACGGATTGAGGATCTCCGAGTCCGGCCGGGTGAGCCGGCGGCCGATCCCCAGCGAGAACTTGCCCTCGTCGCCCACGGCGCGGTCCAGGTGCAGGCTGGGGTAGAGGCCCGAGTCGCTGCGGTGGTTCAGGACGTCGCCGTTGATCTGCAGGCCGGTGGCCTCGGAGGCCTCGTACCGCGCGCCCAGCTGCAGCCTCCACGGGCCCAGCGGTGTCTCGTACTGGCCATAGGCGGCGTTGACGGTCTGGTGGTAGCGGAAGTGGTTGGTGATGGTCGGGTTGTCGGTGATCGCGCCGGTGACCGGGTCGATCGTCCCGCCGCGCGGATCAAAACGGTTGCGGTCGCTTTCCAAGTCATAGCCGAGCTTGACCTCCCGGTCGCCGGACAGGGGCAGGTCGTAGTCGGCGCTGAACTCGGTCTTCACCAGGTCGTGGCTGAGCTGCAGCTCATCGAACGTTTGCGCTGAGGGCGGCAGGGCGAAGCTGTTGCGGTAGGCGTTGCTCTCGCGCTCGCGGTCGACGCTGTGCTGCAGGTTCAGGCTGAGCGTCTCGTGCGGCCGCCAGAGCTTCTGGTCGAAGTGCAGGCCCTCGGCTGCATCGACGCTCCAGTCGTGGCCGTCGTCATGGCGCGCGGAGCGATCGGCGATGGCGCCGCCTGCCGGACCGTCGGAGTCGTTCTGGTCGAAGTAACGCCGGCCGATCAGTTCCCGGTGGCTGAACGAGGCGCCGATGGATTGGCTGTCGTTCAGGTCGTAGTCGACGCCGGCCTTGGCCGAAGGCGTCCAGCGCTTCTGGCGCTCGTCGATGCTCTGCTGGCTGGCGACCAGCGCGTTCGAGACCGGGTCGGGGACGTCGCGGTTGGTCGTGGTCAGCCGCTCGCGCACGTCATGGCGCAGGCCGATGCCGCCGGAGATCTTCAGGGGGCCGCTGTTGTAGGCGCCGCTGAGGGCGCTCACCATACGGCCGAACTCGCCGGCGCTGATCTGGGCGCTGCCGGAAAGCCCCGCGCGCCGGGTCTTCTTGGTGATGATGTTGATCACCCCGCCGGAACCCTCCGCCTTGAACTGGGCCGGCGGCGTGGTCAGCACCTCGATGCGGGCGATATCGGCGGCGGAGAACTGCTGCAGGCTGAGGCCGCGGGACGAGCCGGTGAACTGCGCCGAGGGCTTGCCGTCGACCAGGATGGTGACGTTGCCGTCGCCGCGCAGGCTGACATTGCCGTCGGCGTCGACCGCGACCGACGGCACCTGGTTCAGGACATCGGCGGCCGATCCCGAGGTGGCCTGCAGGTCGTTGGTCAGGGAATAGACCTTGCGGTCGAGCAGCGTCTGGGCGGGCGGCGTCTCGGCGGTGACCACCACCTCCGCCACGGAAGGCGTCGGGCTGGACGGCTTGGCCGCGGGCGCCTCGGCGAAGGCTGGCGCTGCGCTGCCGATCGCCAGCAGCGCCATCGAACCGGCTAGACCTCGCATATCCCTCCCACGCGGGCGTTGAGCCCAGCTCAACCTAGGCGGCCGCGGCTGACGGCGGCGTGGGGCGAAAATTGAAGATCGCCAATGTGCGCCGCCGCCGGCTCAGGCGGCCGCGAACATCAGCGCCACATTCAGGCCGCCGAAGGCAAAGGCGTTCTGCAGCAGGAGGCGCGAGGCGATCGGCTGGGCCTCGCCCAACACCAGGTTGAGGTCGCAGGCCGGGTCGCGCTGGTTGAAGTTCTGGATCGGCGGGGCAAAACCTTCGGCCAGGGCGCGCAGGCCGATCACCGCCTGCAGGGCCGCCGAGCCGCCGATCAGGTGGCCATGCGCGCTCTTGGTGGCGATCACCGGCAGGCTCCGCGCCCGCTCGCCGAACACCTCGACCAGCGACTGGGTCTCCGCCGCGTCGTTCAACGGCGTGCCGGTGCCGTGGGCGGAGATCAGGATGTCGTTGCGATCCAGCGCGCCCGCCTGGGTCGCCGCCTGGCGCATGGCGCGGGCCTGACCCTCCGGCGAGGGCTGGGTGATGTGGAAGGCGTCCGACGACATGCCCCAGCCGACCAGCTCGCCCAGGATGCTCGCGCCGCGGGCGGTGGCGCGGTCCCACGCTTCGAGCATCAGGACCGCCCCGCCTTCGCCCAACACCATCCCGTCGCGGTCGGCGGAGAACGGGCGGCAGGTCACTGGCGACATGGCGCGGATCGCCTCCCAGGCGCGCACGGATCCGGCGGTGGAGACCGCCTCGCTGCCGCCCACCAGGGCGCAGTCGACCTGGCCCATGGCGATCATCGCCGCGCCCTGGGCGATGGCGTGGGCCGAAGACGCGCAGGCGCTGGAGGTGGCGAACACCGGCCCCTTGATCTCAAAGGCCATGGCCGCGGCGCTGACCCCGGCGCTGACCATCACCCGCGGCACGGTGGAGGGATGCATGCGCGGCGACTTCTGGCCGAAGAACCGCTCGTAGCCGGTCTCCAAGGTGGCGAGACCGCCGAGGCCGTGGCCGAAGATCACCGCCGTGCGCTCATTGAGCACCGGGTCGCCGCGCAGCCCCGACTGCTCCAGCGCCTCCAGCGCCGGCGCCAAGGCGAAGCGGGCGAAGGGATCGAGACCGCCGGCGACCTGTTTGCCCAGCCGTTCGTCCAGCGCCGCCTCATAGCCCTCGGCGACGCGGGCCATAGGCAGCTCCAGCCCGCCGGGGCCGTAGGGGCTGTCGCCCATGATGGTGCGTGCGATGCCGCCGCGGCCCTCGCGCGCGGCCTGCCAGTTCTCTTCGACCGAAGCCCCGAGCGCCGAGATCGCCCCCAGGCCGGTCACGGCGATGCGGTTCACCTAAGGCGCCTCGCTCAGGCGGAGGCCGTGGCCTGCGCCCGGTCCTTCAGCTTGTCGATCAGCTCGCCCAGGGTCTTGCAGTCGGCGAGCTCCTCGGCCTCGACCACGATGCCGTAGCGCTCCTCGACCTCGAACAGCACGCTGATGACGTCCAGCGAGGCGATGCCGAGGTCTTCCAGATTGGCGCCGCGGGTCAGCGTCGCGCGGTCGATGAGGGCTTCTTTGGAGATCACGTCGAAGAGTTCGTCGTCGCTCGGAACAACTTGGGCCATGACGACGTATCTTCCACCAAAACCGGCCGCCGAAAGCGCGGCCCTACACCCTATCCGGACGCCGCCGGAGGCCTACAGCCTCATCCGGCCGGCGCCAAGCGTCAACCTGAACCGCCGCGGACCACCCGGCCAGCCTAGACGGTGGGGTCGGCTGCGAACATTGGCGCGAAGGCCTGCATGATCGCGTTCACCGCGGCGTTGCGATGGCGGAAATAGATCGAAGTTCGGGTCAGTTTGCAGCCAAGCCGCAGCTTGTTGTCGTAGGCCGCCTGGCCGGGGATGTAGGCGCCCAGCCCGCGCTCCAGGCAGAGCCGTAGATTGGTGAACCAGCTGATGAAATAGAGGTTGAGCGCGCGCCCCCGCGCCGGGTCCATCAGCACGTATTTGTCGAGCAGCGCGGACCCGTCCTGCAGCAAAAGATTGCCGCCCACGAGCTCCTCGCCCTGGAAGTAGAGCACCCAGAGCGCGCGCTCCCCCATCAGCCTTGGCACGCCGGCGAAATAGGCCGGCGTCAGGTGCTCGAAGGCCATGTCGGCCCGCGCGCGGGTGGCCTCGTAGAAAGCATGGAGCTGGTCGGCGACGTCATCGACCTCGCCGCGGATTTCGACGCGCAAGCCATCCAGCGCCCGGAGCTTCCGGCGCATGTCCTTGCGCGCGGTGTAGGTCAACCGGGCGAGGTAGCCGTCGATGTCGGCGAAGTCGATATCGAGGGCCGCGATCGGCAGGCCGGCCATGGGGCGGTAGCCCCGCGGGCGGGCGGCGGCGTCCCACAACGCCTGCTGACCTTGCGGCGCGTCCTTGACCGCGAAGAGACCGCAGCCGGCGGCCCGCGCATCGGCCTCGAAGGCGGCCAGCAGCGCCTTCAGGATGGCCGGCCGGTCGACCTCGGCGACCTGCGGCGCGAACCCCAGGCCCACCGTCGTGGCGCAGGGCGAGCCGAGGCCGGCCAGCCGCAGCGACAGCAGGCCCGGGATCCGGCGTCGCGCGGCCGCGATGGCCCGCTTGGCCGGCCCCACGAGGGTGGTCTCCAGGTCGTATTGTGTGTGGAAAGCCGGCGCGGCGGCGATCAGGGTCCCTTCCTCGCGCACCAGCACATAGCGCCAGCGGAAGTCCGGCAGACTCGCGCGCTCCACGGCCAGCAGGTAGTCGTAGCCTTCCAGGGTCTGTCCCGAGAGCGCGTCCCACTCGGCCCGGCCGACACCGTCCAGGCTGTCGACGACACTGACCTGTAGCATCGGAGGCCTTAGGCCTCGACTGTCGCGCGGGCGAGTGGCGCCGCGACGGCCGCCGCCCCGCCGAAGAAGCCGGCGGTGAGCTCGCCCAGGCGCGCGTGCTCCCGGTCGACGTGGATCATGTGATAGCTGTCCTCCAGCATCACCACTTCGCTGAACCCGCCCAGCGCCCGCTGCAGCCGATAGGCGTTGCGCGGGTTGGCCATGTCGTCCTCCTGGGCGTGGGCGATCAGCACCGGCGCCTGGACCTTGGACCCGATCTTCTCGACGTGCCGCGCCAGGCGGTAGAGCTGGTACATGCAGCCCAGCGGCATGCGGTCCAGGGCGCCCGGGATCAGCGACTCGATCGCGTTTTCCGCCAGGCCCCGGAGGCGCTCGTCCTTGAAGCCATAGGGGTGCGGCTGGACGAAGCTCAGGCGGCGCAGCAGCGGCAGGTTGGCCGCCGCTTGGATGACTGGCGCGCCCAGTGTGATCTTGGGCATGTTCCAGCCGTCGTATTCGAACAGCATGGAATAGACCGCCGCGCCCTTGATCTGCGGGAACTCGGCGCAGAGCTCCAGGCCGATGGCGCCGCCGGCGCAGATGCCGGCCACATAGACCTCGTCCACCTCCTTGGCGAAATCAAGATAGGCCTGCTTGGCGGAGTCCACCCAGTCGCGCCAGTCGGTCTTCAGGAGGTCGGCCTCCGTCCCGCCGTGCCCAGCCAGCATGGGGCCGCAGAGGCTGAAGCCACGCTTGTGCAGGACGCGGCCAACGGACTTCATCTCCTGCGGCGCGCCGGTCAGGCCGTGGATCAGCATCACGCCCTTGCCGCTGTCGCCCAGGATGCGGAAGCTGCGGTCCTTGATCGGGGTCTTCATCGCGGCGCGCCTGAGATCAGGTCGAGGAGTTCGAGATTGACCTCTTCGTTGGCCGCGCAGGCCGCCGCGGCAGGCCGAGACCAGGGCTGGTCCAGCAGGGCCTCGCCGCGCTTCATCAGGCCGGCCAGTGGCCCGCCGCCATAGACCGCCGCAGACCAGTCGCCGACCACGTCGGCCCCGATCACCCGATGGCTCGCCAGCAGGGGCGCGATCAGGCGCTTGAGGAAGTCCAGGCTGGTGCGGCCCTGGTCCCAGTTGGTGGCCGCGTCAGCGGGGGCCAACACGTCCTTGTCGATGGTGATGTAGATCGCCTCGGTGGGCACGCGGCCGGCCAGGAATTCGGCGAAGGCCGTCTCACCCATGGCCTCGATGGTCGGCCATGAACGGCCGCAGAGCGCCACGGCGTCCGCGCCGTCAGGTTCGCGATAGGCGTAGAGTTCCAGCCGGTCCTCGGTCACCAGGTCCAGGTCCGCGCGGCGCGGGTTTGGCCGGCGAATATCGGGACTGCAGACGCCCACGGTCAGCACCCGGGCCACCTGCGGCATCCGCGCGGCCCAGCCAACCCAGGACCCGCAGTGGACGCCGGGGCCGAACTGCACCCAGTCCGGGTGGTTGTCGAAGTGCAGCACCGTCACCGCCGGACAATCCGCCGCTTCCAGGGCCCGCTCCAGCAAGAGCGGGCTGATATGATGGAAATCGCCGGAGCCGGAGAACACCATGGCCGGGCCGGTGCTGGCCGGCAGATCGTCGCGCAGGCGCTGGCGGAGCTGCTCCAAGGCCGGCGGACGGCTCCAGAGGCGCAGCGCCGGGCCAAGCTGGCGCGCGTCCAGGGCGCGCCCGCCGCCCTGCGCCACTCTTTCGGCCAGCGCCTCTTGTCCGGTCAGCGCCGCATCGAGATGGAGGAGCGCCGCGCGCATTGCGGCCGTCCTCAGGTGGTGACGCAGCGGCGCAGCAGCGTATCGAGCAGCTTCAGCGCCAGGTCGATTTCCTCGTAGGTGATGTTCAGCGAGGGGGCGAGCGTAATGACGTTCTTGTGGTAGCCGCCGACGTTGAGGATCAGACCCATCTTCTTGCCGTCGACGTCCAGGTCGCCCTTCAGGCCTTCGGCGACCATACGGTCCATCAACGCCTTGTCGGGGGTGAAGCCGTCCGTCTCGCAAAGCTCGCAGCGGAGCGCCAGGCCCAGGCCGTCGACGTCGCCGATCTGCGGCCAGCGCTTCTGCAGGTCCTTCAGGCCCTCCAGGAAATGCGCGCCCTTCTCCGGCACGCTGCGCTCGTAGTCGGAGTCCATCGCCATCCTCAGGGTCTCCAGCGCGACGGAGGTGCCCATGGGGTTGGCGTTGAAGGTCGAGTGCGTCGAGCCCGGCGGGAAAACGGTCGGATTGATGAAGGCTTCCTTGGCCCAGATGCCCGACAACGGGTTCAGGCCGTTGGTCACCGACTTGCCGAAGATCATCACGTCCGGCTGTACGCCGAAGTGCTCGATCGCCCACAGCTTGCCGGTGCGGTACATGCCCATCTGGACCTCGTCCACGGCCAGCATGATGCCGTACTGGTCGAGGACTGCCTTGAGGTTCTTGAAGAAATTCAGCGGTGGGACGACGTAGCCGCCCGTACCTTGCACCGGCTCGACGTAGAAGGCGGCGAATTCGCTTTCCTGCGCCTTCAGGTCATAGGCGCCGTGGAACTCGCTTTCGAACAACCGGGCGAAGTCAGCGACGATCTTCTCGCCGTACTCTTCCTTGCTCATGCCCTTGGGACCGCGGAAGGCGTAGGGGAACTCCACGAAGTGGGCGCGGTCGCCGAAATGGCCGTAGCGGCGGCGGTAGCGATAGGACGAGGTGATCGACGAGGCGCCCAGGGTGCGACCGTGATAGCTGCCCTGGAACGCCAGCATCCGGCTTTTCCCGCCCGAGGCGTTGCGCACGAGCTTCAGGCTGTCTTCGACGGCCTGGGCGCCGCCGACGTTGAAATGCACCCGGCCCTTGGCGCCGAACTTGGCCTCGGCGTCCCGGGCGATCAGGGCGGCGAGTTCCACCTTTTCCCGATGCAGGTGCGACGAGGCGATCTGCGGCAGGGTGTCGAGCTGGTGATGCGCCACGGCGTTCAGCCGCGGATTGCGGTAGCCGAAGTTGACCGTCGAATACCACATCTGCAGGTCGAGATAGGCCCGGCCCTCGGCGTCGTACATGTACGAGCCTTCGCAAGTTTCGAAGAACTTGGGCTGCGCCAGGTAGTGGACCGTGTCCCCCCAGGAACAATATTGGGCGTCGAGCGCGCGAAGCTCGGCTTCTGTAAGCTGGGGGGCGGGCGCGTCGTACATCCAGGAACTCCGAGAGGCCTCAATCGGCGGGTAACTAACATGGCAATACGGGCGCCCCACCACAATCAGGGGCCCGACCGCCGGTGATGGAATGTGACAGTTGGGCTCACCGCGGGTGTCCCGCGATGGGCCGTGATGCTTTGACGCCCGTGCTCCGACCCACCCCGTCATCTTATGACGCCGTAATGCTCCCAGCGCCTCAGGATGCCAAGTCGTGAGACTGAGGATTTGCGGTCGCGGCTTGGTTGCGGCCGGGGTGAGATACAGCCTCTAGGGACTCGCGCGACTCCATAAGTTCTGTTTTTGTTCTGGACGGCGGACGGAGAGCGGATCATGGCGGACGGCGCATCGCATCGGGCCTTCGACGGCTGGCCGGCCTGGCCCAGACTCGGTCAGGCGCTGGCCGCGCGATCCAGCCTCTGGGCCGTCTGCCGCTGCGGCCGCGAGGCGGTGATCGATCCGCAGCCCTGGGTCGGACAGGGGCTCGGCCGTCAGGCGACGGCGCACCTGGAGACGCGGCTTCGCTGCCTGTGCGGCGCGCGCCGCGCGCGACTGGAAATCCGCGGCCTGGCCGAGGCGCCGAGCGGCGGCGCCGGCGGCATCCACATCTTCCGCTAGAGCCCTTCCACTCAGGTTGGATCAACCTGAGTGGACAAGAAGGGCTCCAGATATAGACGACGACCCTGTTCTTTCCCGGCTGACTTGGACCAAGTCAGCCGGGACAGGGTCTAGGCCGTCAGGCCGCCGCCGGCTCCGTGAACATCGGCGTCGAGCGGAAGATGGCCTGCTCTTCCTCGGTCATCTCGGCCGGCACGTCGGCGAACAGCGGGGTCGAGAGGTAGCGCTCACCGGTGTCCGGCAGCATGGCCAGGATGTTGGTCCCCTTCGGCGCATCGGCGGCGATCTTCAGGGCGCCGGCGAAGGTGGCGCCCGAGGTGATGCCGACGAAGATGCCTTCCTGGGTCGCCAGGTCCTGGCTCATCTTGATCGCCTCGGGCCCGGAGATCGTCATCAGCTGATCGACGTATTTCGCATCCACCGCGTCGCCGGTCAGCTTGGCGATGAAGTCCGGCGTCCAGCCCTGCATCGGGTGCGGCTTCCAGGCCGGATGGCCGGCGGCGGGCGAGCCATCGGGGTTGTAGCTCTGCGGCTCGTGGCTGGCGATCAGGGCGGCGTCGGAGGGCTCGCAAACCACGATCTTGGTCTTCGGGCTCTTGGCGCGCAGCACTCGGCCCACCCCGTTCAGCGTCCCGCCGGTGCCGTAGCCGGTGACCCAATAGTCCAGCTGCTCGCCCTCGAAGTCCTTGAGGATCTCCGGACCCGTGGTGCGGGCGTGCATCTCGGCGTTGGCCTCGTTCTCGAACTGCCGGGTCATGAACCAGCCATGCGCCTTGGCCAGCTCGACGGTCTTGTTGATCATCCCGGTGGCCCGCAGCGCCGCCGGGGTCAGGATCACCTTGGCGCCCAGGAAGCGCATCAGCCGCCGCCGCTCGATCGAGAAGCTCTCGGCCATGGTCAACACCAGCGGATAGCCCTTGGCCGCGCAGACCATGGCCAAGCCGATGCCGGTGTTGCCGCTGGTGGCCTCGATCACCGTCTGGCCGGGCTTCAGCTCGCCGGACTTTTCCGCCGCCTCGATGACGCCCAGGGCGAGACGGTCCTTGACCGAGCCCAGCGGATTGAAGGCCTCCACCTTGACGAAGAGATTCACGCCGGCCGGCGCCAGCCGGTTAATCCGCACGACCGGCGTATTGCCCACGGTCCCCAGGATGCTGTCGTAACGGGCCATTGCCATCTCCTCGTCGGTGGATGAAAGAACGCAGCGGGGTCCGCACGTTCAATTCAAAATCGAACACGGGTCTTGAGCCCGAGACCTCTCTAGGGTCAAGTTAGCCGGGCGCCAATTGTGGGGGGTGATTGTGACATTATCGGTGATCGGATCCGGCTTCGGCCGCACGGGGACCATGTCCCTGAAGCTGGCGCTTGAGCAGATCGGCCTGGGCCCCTGCTACCACATGGTCGAGGTGTTCAAGAACCCGGCCGCGCCGGATATGTGGTCGGCCGCCGCCGACGACCCGGCCCACGCCGACTGGGGCAAGATCTTCGACGGCTACAATTCCACCGTCGATTGGCCCAACGCCACCTATTACAAGGAGCTGGCCGACGCCTATCCCGCCGCCAAGGTGATCCACACCGAGCGCGACGCCGAGGACTGGTATGCGTCGACCCAGGCGACGATCTTCGCCGACCGGGGCCCGATGGACCCCGAGGCGCCCTTCCCGCGGATGCTCGGCAAGGTGATCTTCCCGCTGTTCGACGGGCGCATGGGCGACAAGGATCGCCTGATCTCGGTCTATAAGGCGCACAATGCCAAGGTGCGCGAGACCATCCCGCCGGAGCGGCTCTTGGTCTATCACGTGGCTGATGGCTGGGGCCCGCTGTGCGACTTCCTCGGCGTGGCGGAGCCGCAGGGCGAGACGCCAAAGGTCAACTCACGCGAGGAATTCGGCGCTCACATCGCGGCCCAGGTCGAAGAGGCGATGAACTAGGGCGAGACGACCTAGCGGCCGCCACCGCCGGTGATTTCCTTGATCAGACCCTGGATCGGGGCCTTGCCTCCGGCGCCCCAGACCACCTTCATGAAGGCGAGCGTGCGGCCGGCCGCGTCCTCGAACTTCCACTCGCAGTCGTCGATGCGGCAGTCCTCGAACTTGGGCGTCTCGCCGCCGGAGTAGACCAGGCGGCAATCGCGGAACTCGCAGGACGAGAACACCTCGCCATCGAGCACCACCGTCTCGTGGTTGTAGATCGCATTGTCGGGCATCGGATCAGCCTTGGTCGTCGTCGCTGCGGGGCGTCGCGGACGGATCGGCTTCCAGGCGGGCGCGTTCGCGGGCTTCGGCCTTCGCGCGGGCCTTTTCGGCCACCTTGGCGGCCTTCAGGCGATCGCGCTCGGCGCGTTCGAAATTGTAGTTGGGCTTTCGCGCCATCGTGGGCTCCGTCGAGTGGGTAAGGCGGGGCGCGAGCCGAGCCGGCGAAACCGGGTCTTACACCGAATTGACCTCGCGGCGCATCCCGTACGTGCGCGCACAATGGAAAACGGCCCCTCCACATGGGGTGGAGGAGCCGAAAGCGCCGCGCGGCCGGGGGGGGTGGGTTGGCCGGCGACGCCTGTCTTCCGTGCGGAGCGAGGGGCTCGGGGGGAGGAAAGTCCGCTCTCCGCACGCCGCCAAACTGGCGGGCGTCCGCGGCGCGAGTTGGGCCGCTTCGTAACGCCAATATCTCCGAAAGCCGCGAAATCGGCCCGTCCTGCAATCTAGGTCGCCGGCCCTGCGGCCGGGCGGGTTCAATAGTAGCGCGGGATGGGTCCCCGCTGCGGCGTGCGGCGGTCCCCGAGATCGAACACCACCTCGTCCACATAGCACCAGCCCCAGCCTTCCGGCGGGTCGTAGCCTTCGATGATCGGGTGGCCGCTGGCGTGGAAATGGGCGGTGGCGTGCCGGTTTGGCGAGTCGTCGCAGCAACCGACGTGACCGCAGGTCCGGCAGAGCCGAAGGTGCAGCCAGATCGAGCCGATCTTCAGGCACTCCTCGCAGCCCAGCGCGCTCGGCGTCACGTCACGGATCCCCGCGACATGGGGGCAGGCCTCATCCATCCGCTAAGCCTCCAGCTCGATGGCCATTGATAGCCAAAGCGCTCCGCGGGGCCTAGCCGTCCTGACGCCAGCCGCCGCCCAGGGCGCGGAAGGTGGCCACCGCGGCGCGGGCGGCCGCCACCTTCGACTGCACGAGCTGATCGGAGGCGGTGAGCAGGTCGCGGTCGGCGTCGCGCACCTCCAAGAGGCTCGCGACCCCGCCCTCATAGGCCTGCTGCGCCTGGCGGCGCGCGGTGGTCAGCTGGTCGACCTCACGGCCCAGCGCCTGGGCGCGCAGCCGATCCTGCTGCAGGTCGCTCAGGCTCGTCTCCACGTCCTCGGCGGCGCGCAGCGCCGTGGCGCGATAGGCGGCCAAGGCCTCGGCCTCGCGCCCCCTGGCGGCGGTGACCTCAGCGTCCACCCGGCCGAAATCGAACAGCCGCCAGCGGAAGCCGGCGCTCAGCTGTTGGGCCTGCGCGGGTCCGGTGAAGAGCTTGCCCGCGTCCAGGCTCTCCGCGCCAAACAGCCCGCCCAGGGAGACCTTCGGATAGTAGGCGCTGATCGCTGCGCCGATGCGAGCGTTGGCCGCGATCAGCCGCTGCTCGGCGGCCAGCACGTCGGGCCGGCGGCGCATCAGGTCGCCGGGCTGGACCGTCTCGGACAGCCCCGGCGGCTGCGGCAGGGGCGCGTCCGCTTCCAGCTCGGCGCGGTAGGTCCCGGGCTGAGCGCCCATCAGCACATCGAGCCGGTTGAGCTCGGCGTCGAGGCCGGCGGCCAGCGGCGGGATGGACGCCAGCACGGCTTCCAGGGTGGCCTGGGCCTGGTGGCCTTCGCGCTCCGCCGAAACGCCCTCGTCCAGGCGGCGGTTGACGAGCTTGAGGAGGTCTTCCTCCACCTTGGCCTGGGCCCGGCCGACGGCTAGGCGGGCCTGATAGCCGCGGGCCTGCAGGTAGGCGTCGGCGGCCTCAGCCTCGATGCTGGTTCGGACCGCGGCCAGCTGGACCCGGGCGCCGGCGTCCTCGGCGCGGGCCGCCTCGCGTTCGCGGCGCAGGCCCCCGAAGAGGTCGATCTCCCAGCTGGCGACGACGCCCGCCTGATAGTCGTCGTAGTGGCGCTGGAACCCCGGCAGGTGGCTGCCGATCTCGCCGACCGGGCTCAGCAGCGACTGCCGCCCGTCGGCGGCCGCCCCTTGAGCGTCGAGGCTCGGGGCGAGCGCCGCGCCCGCCGCCTGCAGCGCGGCCCGGGACTGGCGAACCCGGGCGGCGGCCTGGGCGACGTCGAGGTTCTGGGCCGCCGCCCGCTCGACGATGCGGCTGAGCTCCGGATCGCCGAAGCCGCGCCACCAGGCCGTCAGGTCGGTCCTGGCCGGGCCCTCTGCCGGCAGCGGCGCATGGTAACCGCCGGTGAGCGCGGCCTGCGGTTTCTGGTAGTTCGGCCCGACCGCGCAGGCGCTGAGCGCGAGCGCCGCGAGGGCGGTGAAAACGGGGATCGAGCGGGTCATCGGCCGATGTCCTAATGCGCGTCGGCGGGAGCGCCGGCGGCGGTGGCGTTGAGGGGCGCAGGCTTGCAGAACGGGACCATGATCAGGGCGGCCAGGAACAGCCACGCCATCATCCGGAAGACTTCCTGGAAGCCCGAGGTCAGCGCATAGCGGCCGACCACGCGGGCGAGCTCGCCCTGCGCCAGCAGGGCGGCGCGGACGGGATCGGGCGTGGCCGCGGCCATCTTGCCGATCAACTGGCCCATGATGGCGGGCGCCTCGGCGCCGGCGCGGCCCAGGCTCTCGCCCATGCGCGCGGCCTGGATGCGGGCGTTGTCCTGCAGCCAGGTGTTGACCACCGCGATGCCGATGGCCCCGCCCAGGTTGCGCATCAGGTTGAAGAGGCCGGAAGCCGCGCGCAGCTCGGGGCCGACAAAGCCGGTGAGCGCCAGACCGACGCTCGGCACGATGCAGAGCATCACCGAGGCGCCGCGCAACAGCTGTGGTCCCAGGAAGGCGCCGAAGCCCCAGTCCGGCGTCACCTTGGAGGTCAGCCACAGGCTGGTGGCGAAGAGGGTCAAGCCGACGGCGATGATCTTGCGCGGGTCCACCGACTGCGAGAGCCGCGCCGCCAGGATGGTCGAGAGCACCTGAGCGATGCCCACGACGAAGACGGTCGTGCCAATCTGCAGGCTGTCGTAGCCACGCACCCTCCCTAGGAACACCGGCACCAGATAGGTCGAGGCGTAGATGCCGAAGCCGATCACCAGGTTGAAGGCGCAGGCGATGGCGAAGGTGGGCTTCTTGAATGGCGTCAGCCTGACGATCGGCCCGCCGGACCGGAACGAGCGCTCCAGGAACAGCAGGAAGCCCACGAAGGACAGCCAGGCGCCGGTGGCGATGCGCGGGTCGTTGAACCAGTCGTTCTTCGGCCCCTCCTCCAGGACGTATTCCATCCCGCCCAGAAACACCGCCATCGACGCCAGGTGCGAATAGTCGATCTTCTTCAGCATGGAGAAGTTCGGCCGGTCGACGCGGATGAACGTGAGGGCAAGTATCGTGACGATCGCGCCCGGCGCGATGTTCACATAGAAGATCGAGCGCCAGCCGACGGCGCCGGTCAGCCAGCCGCCGACCGTAGGCCCCAGCGTCGGCGCCAGCACCGAAACCATGCCGAGGATCGCCGGGATCATCGCCCGCTGCTTACCCTCGAACATCGAAAAGCCGGTCGCAAAGACGGTGGGCACCATGGCCCCGCCGACGAAGCCCTGGATCACCCGGAACAGGATCATCGACTGGATGTCCCAGGCCAGGCCGCAGAGCGCGCTGGCCACCGTGAACAGGCCCGCCGACAGGGCGAACAGCCATTGGGTCGACAACGCCTGGGCCAGGAAGGCCGCGAAGGGGATCATCACCAGCTCAGCCATCAGATAGCCGGTCTGGATCCAGCTGATCTCGTCCGGCCCCGCCGACAGACCGGCCTGCACGTCGTTCAGCGAGGCGGCGACGATCTGGATGTCGATCAGGGCCATGAACTGCCCGAAGGCCATGATCCCGAAGATCAGGAACTTGCGCGCGTCCGGCAGCGCCATGGGATTGATCGGCGCCATCGGCGCGGCCGGCTTCGCGGATCCCGCGCCCCCAAGGCTCGCTGTTCCGTCGGTCATTGATCTGTCCCTGGCGCGGGCCCTTGCCAGACCCGTGTTCGTAATATTATATGCATCATACAATACGGAGCCGCAAGTCATGCGCTACGATGCCGACCACAAGCAGAGGTCCCGCGAACGGGTCATCGCCGAGGCCGCCAAGGCCATCCGCTGCGACGGACCCCACGCCATCAGCGTCGCCGGCGTGATGGGCGCGGCGGGCCTGACCCATGGCGCTTTTTACGCCCACTTCGAATCCCGCGACGCCCTGCTGCTGGCCGGGATCGACCGGATGTTCGAGGAGGGCCGCGCCCGCATCCTCAGCGAGGTCACCAAGGGCTTCCCGGCGAAGACGGCGCTGACCAACTACATCGGCTTCTACCTGTCGCGCAGTCACCGGGACTCGCGCACCGCGGGCTGTCCCCTGCCCTTCCTGGCAGCCGAGGCGCCGCGGCTGAACGCGGAGATGCGGGCGCGCTACGCCGAGGGCGCGCGGAACCTGACCGGCGCACTGGCCGACCTGTTGCGAGAGATGGACTTCCCGGAGCCCGACACCACCGCCGCCTCGGTGCTGGCCGAAATGGTGGGCGCGGTGTCGCTCGCCCGCGCCGAGCCCGATCCGGACCGCTCCTACGCCATCCTCACCGCTTCACGGGCGTCGCTGAAGGCGCGCCTCGGCCTGGAAGACCTGCAATGAGCCTGATGGAGCAGATCGCGCCCGGTAAGACGGGCGCCGAGCAGCTGCGCGCCATGATGGCGCCCGGCCGCGGCCCGGGCATCGCCAAGACGCTCGGCTTCCAGCTGATCGAGGTGGGCGACGGGATCGCGGTGTTCGAAGGCACGCCGGGCGAGCATGCCTACAATCCCATCGGCACGGTGCACGGCGGCTATGCCGCGACCCTGCTGGACTCCGCCTGCGGTTGCGCGGTGCATTCGAAGCTGAGCGCGACCCAGGGCTACACGACCCTCGAACTCAAGGTCGCCTACCATAAGGCGATGACCGCCGGGACCGGTCCGGTCCGCGCCGAAGGCCGGGTGGTCACCCTCGGCCGGCGCACGGCCTTCGCCGAGGCCCGGATCGTCGACGCCAACGGTCGGCTCTACGCCTCGGCCACCTCCACCCTGCTGGTGATGGACAAATGAACGACGCGACCTTCGCCCTGCCCCCCGGCGTGACCGCAGCCCCGCCGCCCAAGGCCGGTTTCAAGCCGCCCTTTTTGCGCAAGACCGCGCTGGCGGTGGGCGGAGCGGTCGTCCTGGCGGCGGCCGGCGCGGGCTACATCGCCATGCCGAAGGCCTCGGTCTCCACCGACGCGGCCTATCTGGAGGCCGACAGCTCTGTCGTCGCGCCGCGGGTCAAGGGGCTCGTGGCCGAGGTGCTCGTGCGGCACAACCAGGCCGTCCATCGCGGCGATCCGCTGGTGCGCATCGATCCCGAGGAGTTCGACGCCCGGGTCAACTCGGCGGCCGCCGATCTGCAGAACGCCCAGGCGCAGGTGCAGGCCGCCCAGGCGGCGCTCGCCGCCCTGACGCCGGAGGAGCAACTCGCCGCCTCCAACGTGCGCGCCGCCGCCGCGGTGATCCGCTCTGCCGACGCCCAGAGCGATCGCGCCCAGAGTGACCGCCAGCGCTTCGAACGGCTGGTCGCCGATGGCGCGGTGTCGAAGCGCGACGCGGATGCCTACAAGGCCGCCGCCATCAGCGCGGACTCCGACGCGGTGAAGACCCGCGCCCAGCTTGACGTCAGTCGCAATCAGGTCGCCGTCACCGCCGCCAAGCGCGCCACCCTGGCCGCCAGCCTCGCCCAGGCGCAGGCCGGCGTCGGCCGCGCCCAGGCGGCACTGGACCTCGCCCTACAGGATCAGGGCCACACGGTGATCCGCGCCGCCATCGATGGCGTGGTCGGCGACCGCCAGGTCGAGCCCGGCGACTATGTGCAACCGGGCACGCGGCTCCTGACCCTGGTGCCGCTGAAGTCACTCTATGTGGTCGCCAACTTCAAGGAGACGCAGGTCTCGCGCATGGTGGCGGGCCAGCCGGCGACCATCAAGGTCGACGCCCTGCCGGGCGAGCCCCTCAAGGGCGAGGTCGACAGCTTCGCCCCGGGCTCCGGCTCGCAGTTCTCACTGCTGCCGTTCGAACCCGGCACGGGCAACTTCACCAAGATCGTCCAGCGGGTGCCGGTGCGCATCCGCTTCGAGCCCGGCCAGTCCGGCCTCGACCGCCTGCGGCCCGGCCTGTCGACGACCGTGACGGTGAGGCTACGCTGACGCTGCGGCGGTGAACGCCGTCAGGCCTCCAGCTCGATGTCCCAGTAGAGGTAGTCGAGCCAGCTTTCGTGCAGGTGGTGCGGCGGGAACCTTCGGCCATGCTGCTGCAGTTCGAAGGCGGACGGCCGGTGCGGCGTGTGCAGGGGATGCATATGCGCTTCGCGCGGCGTGCGCCCACCCTTGGTCAGATTGCAGCGGGCGCAGGCGGTGACGATGTTCTCCCAGGTCGTGCGCCCGCCGCGGGAGCGCGGGATCACGTGGTCGAAGGTCAGGTCCTCGCTGCAGCGGCAATACTGGCAGGTGAAGGCGTCGCGCAGGAACAGGTTGAACCGCGTGAAGGCCGGCGGCCGGTCCTGGGTCACGTACTGCTTCAGCGACACAACGCTCGGCAGCTTCATCTCGAAGGAGGGCGAGTGCACCACCTGGTCGTAGGTTGAGACCACGTCGACGCGGTCGAGGAAGACCGCCTTGATGACGTCCTGCCAGGGCCAAAGGGAGAGCGGGTAATAGCTGAGCGGCCGGAAGTCGGCGTTCAGCACGAGGGCCGGCATCCCCGACGGCGGGCGGCTAAGCACCTGCATGGTCGGCCTCCGCATTTGCGGGGATCGGCTGGCGCGAGGCGCCTGGATGGTACGCGGATGAACTGAAGACAGACCCCTGTTCGCGACGCTTTCAGCGGCGACGGGCCAGGTCAGGAAGCCCAGGCTGTCCCGCTATCGGGACCCTTATAAGAAAGATTCGGAGACATCTCCATGACGGAGAAGGCCGCAGCCTCGCCCAAGCTCATTGTCGGAGCGGGCGAGGCTTATCGGCATCGCATCTGGAACTAGGCCGCGGCGGCGAAGGTGGCGCCGGCGATGGCCAGGCCCAGGGCCACGATCGCGAAAGAGATCACGACATCCAGAACGCGGTTGAGACGGATCGACATGAGAAAAGTCCTTCTTCTTCACTATGGCCCCCGGGTTTCCCCGGCAGCCCTTGTCCGATGTGGACGATGCTTAGATAGCACTGATCTGAACGCTGTCTAGATACCTAATTGTGCAGTGCAGCTATGCAGAATTGCATGGCCTAGCTTCGGCGGCCCAGCCCGATGAAAAAGGGCCCCTTTTGCAGGGCCCTTTTCCAGATCGCCGGCTCTTGGGGAGGAAGCGGCGATCAGCCGCCGATGGCGGCAAAGGCGGCGGCGAGCGAAGATCCCCCATTTTTAAGATCGGGGGTCAGGATCAGGGCCGGCGCGATACGCTCGAAGAACCGTCCGAGGCGGGAGATGGACACAGGGACACATGCTTTCAAGTTGGAACCCCGAGGACCCGGGGCCGTTGACATCTAAGCAGCGTCAAGATAGAGCATATCTAAGCAGCGTCAAGATATCTTTACGGCGCATAGATTGCGACATATGGTGAGTGGCGATGAGAGACTCTCAAGCGGCAGAGGCCCGGCCCTATCACCACGGCGATCTTCGCCGCGCCCTGATCGACGCCGCCAGCCGGGTTCTGGAGGCCGAGGGGCCGAGCGCGCTCTCGCTCCGGGCCGTGGCCCGCGAAGCCGGTGTCAGCCCCGCGGCGCCCTACCACCACTTCAAGGACAAGAGCGAACTCCTGGAAGCCGTGGCCCACGAGGGCTGGGAGCTGCTGGACGCCGCGCTGGCCAAGGCCAAGGCCGAGGCCCCCTCGCCGCAGGAGGCGATGAACAGCCTCGGCGTGGCCTACGTCTGCTTCGCCCGCGAGAACCCGGCTCTCTACCGCGTCATGTACGACCGGGCCCGCGACAGCGAGGACCTGCCGGACCGGATGCAGGACGACAAGGACAGCGCCTACTGCAAGGTGCGCGACACCCTGGTCGAAGCCGGCGCGAACCCTGAAGAGACCCTGGATATCGAGCTGGCCACCACGGCGGCCTGGTGCTCGGCTCACGGCCTGGCCGAGATGGCCGGCTTCAAGCAGTTCGACCATCTGAAGGAAGCCTGCGGCGGCGAAGTGCCGTTCCTGCGGGCGATCTTCCAGCACATGGGTCTGGCTCCCCGGCCCATCGCGGACTAGACCCCGGCGGGCGCCATGTCCGCCTTCGTCACCCGCTTCGCCCCCTCGCCCACCGGATTTCTGCACCGGGGCCACGCCTTTTCGGCGCTCACCGCGTATCAGGCCGCGCGCGGCGCCGGCGGCCGCGTCCTGCTGCGGATCGAGGACATCGACCGCACCCGCTGCCGACCGGAGTACGAGGCGGCGATCTATGAAGACCTCACCTGGCTGGGGCTCGAATGGGAGCGTCCGGTCCGCCGCCAGTCCGATCACGTGGCCGACTATGGCGCCACTCTGCGCGACCTCTCCGAACGCGGCCTGACCTACCGCTGCTTCCGCACCCGGCGCGAGGTGGCCGAGGCCATCGAGAGCGCACCGCACGGCGCTCTGGAAGCCTTCCGCGGCGCGCCGCTGCCACCGGACGAGGAAGCCCGCCGCGTCGAGGCCGGCGAGCCCTATGCTTGGCGCCTGTCGCTGGACGCCGCCGAACGGGCCCTGGGCGGCTTCTCGGCCCTGACCTTCGTGGAGGAGGCCGAAGGTCCGGACGGCGAGCACGGCCTGGTCCAGGCCCGCCCGCAGCTCGGCGGCGACGTGGTCCTGGCGCGCAAGGACGTGGGCGTCGCCTACCACCTCGCCGTGGTCGCGGACGACGCCCTGCAGGGCGTGACGCACGTCATCCGCGGCCGTGACCTCTTCGAGGCGACCCACGTCCAGCGCCTCTTGCAGGCGCTGCTGGCGCTCCCCACGCCGGCCTACCGCCACCACCGGCTGCTCACCGGCCCCGACGGCAAGCGCTTCGCCAAACGCGACGGCGCCCAGACGCTGCGCGAACTGCGCGCAAAGGGTATGACGCCGCAGGATCTGCGGGGAGAGCTGGGCTTTTGACCGACGCGGCGATGCACGAGGACAGCGCCCACCGCTGGCAGGCGATCGGCGCCCTGCTGTTCGGCGCCTGCGTCATCGGCTTTTCCGGCATCCTCATGCGGCTCACCGGCACGGGCCCGGCCGCGGCGGGGTTCTGGCGGCTGGCCTTCGCCCTGCCCTTGCTGGCGGTGATGACCCGTCGCGCGAGCGGGCCTCTGGGCCGGCCCACGCCGATCGCCCTGCTCGCCGGCCTGCTCTTCGCGCTCGATCTAGGCTTCTGGCACTACGGGCTGAAATACACCTCCGTTGGCGCCTCCACGGTCCTGTCCAACTTAGCGCCCGTGGTGGTGACCGCCTTCGCCTGGATCTTCCTGAAGCAGCGGCCTCGCGCCCTTTTCCTGATCGCGATGGGCGTGGCGGTGGGCGGCGCCTGGATGATGGGCGCGGGCCGCGGAGCCGGGACGCCGGTGCTGAACGCGCCGCTCGGCAATCTGCTCTCGATCGCCACCGCCTTCTGGTACGCCCTCTATTTCCTCGCCCTCGCCCAAGGCCGCAAGACCCAAGCCGCCAGCCGCCTGATGTTCTGGTCCGGGGTGGTCGGCGCGCCGCTATTGCTGGCCGCAGCCCTGCTGATGGGCGAGCGCATTCTGCCCGCCACGGCCGCAGGCCTCGCCGCCTGCGCGGGCCTGGGCCTCGTCCATGTGGCGGGCCAGGGCTCGATCGCCTGGGCCATGGGGCGGCTGCCGACCTCGCTAGCCTCCGTCGTGGTGCTGGTGCAGCCGGTGGTCGCGACCTACGCCGGCTTCCTGTTGTTCGGCGAGGCGCTGGGCCCGCTGCAGACGGCCGGCGCGGCCGTGGCGCTAGGCGGCGTCGTCCTGGCGCAGTGGGCGGCGCGGCCGAGGCCGCAAGCCGCCGCCTAGGCTATCAGGCCGAGCACATAGGCCGCGACCACGACCGACGAGGCTCCAGCGATCCACCACATGACGTCCTTCATCGCGCCACATCCTTCCAGCCCTTGCGGCCGGAACGGCGCATTTCGGGCTCAGGTTCCCTGGGCAGGCAATCCCCATGCCAGGCGGGCGGATTCGATGCCGGCGAGCTTGGCGTGGAAGGCGCTCCAGTCGTCCTGTTCGACGATCGGCGCCCACAGCGCCTCGATCTGGTCGTAGAGCAGCTCCTCCGGCTCGGAGCGGCTGAAATAGGGGTCCGCCAGCCGCTCCGGACGGTCCGGGGAAAAGTCTGCCAGGAGGCCGCGGAAGGCGACAAAGCCATCGCGCCCGTAAAGCTCGGCGCGCGGGCCCGACAGCGCCCGGGCCTCGTCGCCGCAGAACCAGTCGAAGAAGAACGGCTCCCAGCGCAAGGCCTCGCCACCCTCGGCGAAGGCCTGGAAGGCCGCCTGGACCAGGGCCGCGTCCGTCTCGCCGTCGCGCCGCCGGACGCCCAGCCGATCCAGCATCGCCGCCGTCAGCTCGTCGCGATAGGCCGAGCCGAAACCGTTCAGCGCCGCGATCAGGCCGTCACTGTCGGCCACAAGGCTGAGCGCGCCCGCCAGCTGCTGCAGGTTCCAGAACACCGCCTCCGGCTGGCGGCCAAAGCTGTAGAGCCCGGTGTGGTCGAAATAGGCGGCGGTGAAGTTCGGGTCGTTGTGCGGCAGGAACCGGTAGGGCCCATAGTCGAAGCTCTCGCCGGTGATGTTCATATTGTCGGTGTTGAGCACCCCATGGACGAAGCCCGCCGCCATCCAGCGGGCGGTCAATCGGGCGGTATGGGCGACGACCGCGTGCAGCATAGCCAGCGGCCGGTCAGGCGCGTCCGCCAGCTCGGGGTAGTAGGTCTCGATCACATGATCGACGAGGGCCCCGATCCGGTCGGCGCGCTCGAAGAAGGCGTGGCGCTGAAAGCTCCCGAAGCGGATGTGGCTCCAGGACAGGCGCACCAGCACCGCCGAGCGGGTCGGGCTGGGCTCGTCGCCGCGCTCCAGCCCCTCGCCGGTTTCGATCAGCGAGAACGAGCGCGAGGTCGGCACGCCCAGCGCCTCCAGCATGGCGGTCGCCAGCACCTCGCGCACACCACCCTTCAGGGTGAGCCGCCCGTCGCCCGACCGCGACCAGGGCGTGCGCCCCGAGCCTTTGGTCCCCAGGTCCAGCAGCCGGCCCGTTCCCGCCTCGCGCATCTGGGCGAAAGTGAAGCCGCGGCCGTCGCCAAGCTCGGGGTTGTAGGTGCGGAACTGATGGCCGTGATAGCGCTGCGCCAGGGGCGGATCGATGTTCCCGGGCAGCGGCTCGAAGCGTCCGAAGTGGGCGATCCACTCCTCGTCGGTCAGAGCTTCCAGCCCCACGGTCGCCGCCGCCCGGTCGTTGCGGAACCGCAGCAGGGTCTTCGGGAACACCTCGGCCCGCACCGGATCGGCGAACTCGGGGCCGAGCTGCGGATAGCGCGCATCGGGTCGATAGGCAGGCGAGACCGGCATGGTCGCGACATGGCCCGGGCTCGCGTGCGACGCAAGGGACGCCACGGCGGTTCACGCCCCGTCGGTCGGCGGGGTCAGAACGCGGTGAGCAGGCCGTGGATCAGGAAGCCCACCACCAGGCCCAGGACCAGAAGCGAGCCGCGCAGGGTCCATTCCCGGCGCACCTCCTTGCGGCGGCGCTGCGGCCCGTGCCGCTTGTGGACCTCCGCGAGCCGCTCGTCAGCCCTGCGCACCAGCCGTTCGCTCAGCTTCGGCGCCTCCTCCTTCAGGAGCGGCTTCCAGGGATGGGTGAGCTGGTCAAACGCCAGCGCCCCGGCGATGCCGGCCTCCACGCTCACGCCGATCCGGGCCCGGATCGCGTCCTCCCAGTGGGCGTTCGAGGCGACCGGCTGGCTGAGGGCCTCGTCATAGCTGGCCACCGCCTCGTCGATCGCCGGGTCGACCGTATGCTCTATGGCTTCGGTGAGCGTGAAGGCGAGCCGGCTGGTGTCCTCGGCCTGCAGGCTTTCGGCGCGCGCCTTCGCCCTATCAAGGGCGGTGTGCAACGCCTCATCGCAGCGCACGAAGATGCTGCGCAGGGTGGTCTCGAACGGCTGTGCCGGCATGGCGGCGGCTCCGTGACGCGCTCCCGAGCCTCCGCTGCGCCGCCCCGGGCGTCAACCTGGCGGTGTGTCAGCCGATCCGGACACCCATGCCGCCGTCGACCGGTAGGATGGCGCCGGAGATGAATTTGGCCTCGTCGGAGGCCAGGAACAGGGCCGCGTAGGCGGTATCCCAACCGTCGCCCATCTTGCCGCCCAGGGGCACCCGGGCGTCGCGCTCGGCGCGCACCTCGGCGGTCGGGCGGCCGGTGGCGCTGGCGATGCCGCTGACCGCCATGGGCGTGTCCATGTAGCCCATCATGATCGCGTTGCAGCGCACGCCGTAGCGGGCGTTCGACTGAGCGACGCTAGTGGTCAGGCGATTCACGCCTGACGCTAGTGGTCAGGCGATTCACGCCCGCCTTGGAGACCTCGTAGGCGAACTGGATGCCGCCGGCCCGCGCCGCCAGGGACGAGATGTTGACGATGGCGCCGCCGCCCTGCTCGCGCATGGCCGGCAGGACGGCCTTGATGGTCAGCCACATGCCCTTGAGGTTGACCGTCATGATCCGGTCGAAGGCGGCCTCCTCCAGGCGGTGCGCCGGCGCGTCGCCGCCGCCAATGCCGACGTTGTTGATCAGGATGTCGAGCCGGCCGTGGCGGTCCTTGGCCGTCTCGACGATCCTCGCGCAGTCCGCGCCCTTGACGATGTCGGCCGCGAGGAAGGACGCCGCAAAGCCTTCCTCGGCGATCAGCGCGGCGGTCTCCTCGGCGCGCTCCTCGATGCGGTCGACGCAAAGCACGCTGGCGCCTTCGCGGGCGAACAGGATCGCCATCGCCCGGCCATTGCCCACGGTCTCGCCCGGCGTCTGGCCGGCGCCCACGACCACCGCGATCTTGCCTTCAAGCCTGCCTGTCATGTCCGGACCTGTTCGCTGGGATGCAACCGGCTGATGCACCAGTCCTGCCGATGTAGCCAGCAGCTGGGCGCCGCTTCGTGACGGTCGAGGCGGACCGATGCGATCACCGAATAGTCCGGCGCCTCCATGGCCTCGCGCAGACGCTGCTCGCCCTCGTCGGAGCGCAGGCTGTGGCTGGTGGTGATGTAGGGCGTCGACACGAAGGCCGCGGAGAACCGGTCGTTCGAGTGGGGCCGGATTTTCAACGTCACGCCGAGGCCGATGGTCCGGAATTCCGGGCTGGTGAAGGTCAGCGAGACCACCAGGGCGCCGCTCGGCGCCAGGCCGTGCAGCCACGCCGGCGGCAGGTCGGATATCCCTGCGTGGACCAGCATCAGGTCGGCGCTCTCGATCTTCAGTTGAGAGCCGTCTCCGACGAAGAGGTCGACCTGCTCCATCGCGGCGAGGTTCCGTGCGGCCTGGGCGCCGATGGGGCGGTGGACCTCCGCCGCCGAGACCCGGCCGTCCTCGCCCACCAGATGCGCCAGGATCGCGGTGTAGTAGCCGAGCCCCGCGCCGATCTGCACCACAGACCCGCCCACCGGAGGCGTGGCGTCCCGCAGCCACGACGCAATGACACTCGGTAGGCCGTTGTTGATGAAACTGCCCGGCTCCAGCTCGATCGAGACGTCGCGGTAAAGCTCGTCCGGACGGTCGCTCACCGTCGTCTCATAGTCGAAATAAGGCGGAGCCTGGGTCGCCCGATAGACCTTCCATGGCCCCGGCGGTGAGAAGGCCTCCCGCGGGACCGATGCGAAGGCGTCCTGCACCCTCGGGTCGACGACCCCGGCTGTAGCACACACCTCGCGAGCATACCTCGCGCGGACCTCCTCACCGGACTGCGGGCGAGGCATGGCGGCCCTAGCCCTTCAGGTCAGGGTCGAGGGTCTGGCCTTCGTCGAGCTGCACCCCGAAGGTGTTCAGCATCATCGAGACCTGAGTGTACTGGCCGCAAGTGAAGACCACGTCCATCCGCTGCTTGTCGCTGAAATGCTGGCCCAGCTCGGCCCAGGTCGCGTCGGTGATGAACTGGTCGGCGTGCAGTTCGTCCGTGGCCTTGATCAGCACCGCGTCGGCGGGGGCCCAACCGGCGCCCGCGCCGCCCTTGATCCGCTCGATCTCATCCTCCGTCAGGCCTTCGCGCAGCCCGATGCGGTGGTGCTGGGTCCACTCATAGCCGGATTTGCAGAGGAAGCCGGTGCGCAGGATCACGATCTCCCGCTCGCGCGGCGGCAGGTCGTTGCGGCGCGACAGCACGTAGCCGCCCCAGGCGTTGAACCGGGTTAGCGCCTTCGGCGCACGCACCAGGGTGCGGAAGATGTTCAGCACCGGCCCGGGGCGGAAATCCTTCAGCGCCTCGTCCTGTTCGGGGCTCATCTCGGCGTCGCTGAGCGGTGCAAACCGGGGCTTGGTCAGTCGCATGGAAGTCCCTCCATCGCCGGCCTGAGGCGGCGCCTCCGGATACCTTAGCGGCGGGCGCACGGCCATGCTAACCCAAGCCATGGCCAAGCGGATCACGCTCGATTTCCTGAAAACCGAAAGCGCCTCGGGCCTGATCCTGGCCACCGCGGCGCTCGCCGCCATCGCGCTCGCCAACTCGCCCTGGGCGCACGTCTATTTCGGCTTCATCGGCGAGCCCTTCACCGTCCAGCTGGGCGCCTTCACCGAGACGCTGTCGATCATCGACTGGGTGAAGGAAGGCCTGATGGCGGTCTTCTTCTTCGTGGTCGGCCTGGAGATCAAATACGAGATCGTCCGCGGCGAGCTGGCCAATCCGCGAAGGCTCGCCCTGCCGATCATCGCCGCGCTTGGCGGCATGGCCGGGCCGGCGCTGATCTACCTCGCCATCAACATGGGCCACCCGCCGCTTCTTGAGGGCGCCGCGCCGCAGGGGTGGCCGGTGCCGGTGGCCACCGACATCGCCTTCGCCATCGCCGCCCTGGCGGTGGCCGGCCCCAAGCTGCCGCCCAACCTGCGGGTCTTCCTGCTGACCCTGGCCATCGTCGACGACCTGGGCGCGGTGGGCCTGATCGGGCTGCTGTTCACCGACCACTTCCGCATCCTGGAGCTGGCCGGCGCCCTGGTGGCGCTGACCGGCATGGGGCTGCTCGGCCGCTGGCGCCGCGCGCCTTACCTGCTCTACGCCCTGGGCTTCGTGGTGGTCTGGGGCTTCACTCTGAAGTCGGGCGTCTCGACCTCGCTCGCCGGGGTCGCCGCGGCGGCGACCATACCGCTGGAGGCCCGCAAACTCGGTCGGCCCGGCGTGCTGGAGGACTTCATGGAGGGCCTCCACCCCTACGTCGCCTTCCTGATCCTGCCGCTCTTCGCCTTCTGCGCGGCGGGCTTCAGCGTGCGCGGCCTCGGCGTCTCAGATCTCTTCGGGCCCGTGGCGCTGGGCGTCGCCGCAGGCCTCTTCTTCGGCAAGCAGATCGGGGTGTTCGGGGCTGCGGTGCTGGTGATCGTGCTGAAGCTGGCGCGCCGGCCGACCGGCGCGAAATGGATCGAACTCTACGGCCTGTCGCTGCTCTGCGGGATCGGCTTCACCATGAGCCTGTTCATCGGCCAGCTCGCCTTCCCCTCCACCGATGTCGCTGCCGCGGCGCAGGTGCGGATCGGCGTGGTCGTGGGCTCCCTGCTCTCCACCGTCGCCGGCATGGCCATCCTCGCCTGGGCCCAGAAGCGGCGGGCCGGGGAAGAAGACTAGCTCAGCGCACGTTTCAACGCCGCCGCGGTTTCCGCCGCCGCCTTGGCCACGGCCGGCGAAACGTCATGCATGATGTAGAAGTCATGGACCAGCGCCGGGTAGTGGGTGAGCGTCGCCGCGACGCCGGCCGCCCGCAGGGCCTCGGCGTAGTCGCGGCCCTCGTCCTGTAGCGGATCGAAGCCGGCGGTGACCACCAGGGCCGGCGGCGCGCCCTTAAAGTCCCGCGAGCCCAGCATGGCGCGCTGGGCGTGCGGGTGGCCGACCGCGGCCAGCAGCTTCTCGAACCAGGCCAGTGCTTCGCGTGTCAGCACCGGCCCGTCCAGGTCCTTGCGCGACTGGGTCTCCTCGTCCGGCCAGATGCCCGGATAGAGCAGGAGCTGGAAGGCGATCTTGCGGCGCGTGTCATCCTTCAGGTCCAGCGCCACCGAGGCCGCCAGGTTGCCGCCGGCGCTGTCGCCGCCGACCGCGATGCGGCGCGGGTCGACGCCCAGGTCCGAGGCGTTGTCGAAAGCCCACTTCGTCGCGGCCAGGGCGTCGTCGTGGCTGGCCGGGAACGGATGCTCCGGCGCCAGCCGATAGTCGATCGCCAGCACCCGGCAGGCGCCGTCCTTGGCCAGCCGGCGGCAATGGCCGTCGTGGGTCTCCAGGTCGCCGATCACGAAGCCGCCGCCGTGGAAATAAACCAGCAGCCCCGACGGATCGCCGAGCCCCGCGGGCCGATAGAGCCGCGCCGGGATCGTGTCCGCCACCGTCAGGTCGCGGGTCTCCACATCCTTCGGCGCATTCTGGTCCTGCGCCTGGCGCTGCAAGCGGTAGCCCGCCCGCACCATCTCCGGCGGCAGGGCGTCCAGCGGCGGCAGCGGCTGGGCCTTGGCGGCCTCAGCCTGGGCGTCGAGCAGGGCGGCGAATTCGGCGTCGAGGGCAGACATCAAGACCTCCTATCCCTCCACTTTAGGGGAGGGTGGACGAGGCGAAGCCTCGGACGGGTGGGGATCTCAGGGCCAGGACTCCGAAGTCAGAGCTTGAACGCGATTCCCCCACCCTGGCCGCTGGCGCGGCCTGTCCCTCCCCTAAAGAGGAGGGATGGGACGCCGGATTTACTCCGCGGCCTGCTTCGGCGTGTAGCCGAGGATGGCCTTGGTTTCGAGGAACTCGTGGAAGGCGAAGTCGCCCCACTCGCGCCCGTTGCCGCTCATCTTGAAGCCGCCGAAGGGCGCGGTCATGTCCGAGGCGCCGTTGATCGACACCTGGCCGGCGCGCAGCTGGCGGGCGATGGAGCGGGCCTGCTCGATATCGGCGCCGTTCACATAGCCGGCCAGGCCGTACTCGGTGTCGTTGCCGATCTCGATGGCCTGGTCGACGCTCTCGTAGCCGAGGATCGACAGCACCGGGCCGAAGATCTCCTCCTGGGCGATGGTCATGTCGTTGGTGACGTTGGCGAACACCGTCGGCTTCACGAACCAGCCCTTCTCGAGGCCCTCCGGACGGTCGGGACCGCCGGTGACCAGGGTGGCGCCTTCCGCGATGCCCTTCTTGATCAGGCCCTGGATCTTGTCCCACTGCACCTTGGAGACCACCGGGCCCATGGTGGCGTTGCCGTTCGGGTCGCCGACGGTGATCTGCTCGGCGGCTTCCTTGGCCGCGGCGATCGCCTCGCCCATGCGCTGGGACGGGACCAGCATGCGGGTCGGCGCGTTACAGGACTGGCCGGTGTTGGTCATCATGTGGCCGACGCCGCGCGCCACCGACTTGGTCAGCACGTCGTCGTCGAGCACGATGTTCGGGCTCTTGCCGCCCAGCTCCTGGTGGACGCGCTTGACGGTCGGGGCCGCCGCCTTGGCGACCTCAATGCCGGCGCGGGTGGAGCCGGTGAATGAGACCATGTCCACGTCCGGGTGGCTGGAGAGCGCCGCGCCGACGGTCGGGCCATCGCCATGCACCAGGTTGAACACGCCCTTGGGCACGCCCGCCGCATGCATGATCTCGGCGAAGATCTGGCCGGAGAAGGGAGCCACTTCCGAGGGCTTCAGCACCATGGTGCAGCCTGTGGCGATGGCCGGAGCCACCTTGCAGGCGATCTGGTTCAGCGGCCAGTTCCAGGGGGTGATGAAGCTGCAGACGCCGATGGGCTCCTTGACGATCATCGTCTGGCCGCGGTCTTCCTCGAATTTGAAGTCCTTCAGGATGCCGGCGGCGGTGGCCAGGTGGCCCATGCCGGCTGGGACCTGCGCGCGCTGCGCCAGCGAGGCAGGCGCGCCCATCTCCTCGGTCACCGCCGTGGCCAGGTCGCCGAAGCGCTTCTGGTATTCGGCCAGGATGCGGCCCAGCACTTCCAGGCGCTCTTCGCGGCTGGTCTGCGACCAGGACGCGAACGCCTTGCGGGCGGCCTTCACGGCCTTGTCCACGTCAGCCGCTGAACCCAGGGCGATCTTGCCGACGATCTGCTCGGTGGCCGGGTTCTCGACATCCAGCGTCTTCATCTCGACCGGATCGACCCATTCGCCGTCGATATAGAATTTGAGGTATTCGCGCATTGACGTCCTCCCGGGATCGTTCGGTTTTGGCGGATCACCGGATGACAGGGGCCCGTCCGGCTTCACCAGCCATTTTAGTGATCGACGGTAAGTGGGGAAGCCAGATTCCCTAAAAAAGGGGCGGCGCGCCCTCAGCGTCGGCGGATCGACGGCGCGTCGCCGCTGGACAAGCGCTTGCGGCCACGGCGCCGCGCCGATAAAGCCCGGACAACCGAGTTTGGAGAGCCCCATGGGTGTCTACGTCATCGTCGCCTTCATCGCCGTGATCGCGATCCTCAACCGCGTCGAATTCGGCCGGTTCGACTGAGCCTCCTGACCACCCATGGGTGAGCGAGGCGCCGCCCTGATCACCGGCGGCGCGCGGCGCATTGGCCGCGCCCTGGTCTGCGCCGCCGCCGACGCCGGCTACGACGTCGCCATCCACGTCCGGGCGGTGGACGACGAGGCCGAGGCCGCCGCGGCCGAAGTCCGCGCCAAGGGCCGCAAGGCCGCCATCCTCCCCTGCGACCTGCGCAAGGAATCCACCACCGTCGCCCTGGTGGGCGAGGCCGAGACCGAGCTGGGCGCCGTCACCCTGCTGGTCAATTGCGCCAGCGTCTTCGAGGAAGACGCTTTCACCGACATGAACCGCGCGTCCTGGGACGCCCACATGGAGACCAACCTGCGCGCGCCCCTGGTGCTGGCGCAGGTCTTCGCCCGGCGCCTGCCGCCAGAGCGACACGGGCTGATCGTCAACATCCTCGACCAGCGGGTGCTGGCGCCGGGGCCGGACTTCTTCTCCTATTCGCTCTCCAAGACCGCGCTCTGGGACGCCACCCGGATGCTGGCCCAGGCTCTGGCGCCGAGGATCCGCGTCAACGGAATCGGCCCCGGTCCGACGCTGGCCTCGGTCCATCAGGACCAGGCCGCCTTCGACGCCGAGGTCGCCGCAACCCTGCTGGGCCATGCCGTAGCGCCCACCGAGATCGCCCAGGCCCTGCGCTACCTGATCGACGCGCCGGCGGTCACCGGCCAGATGATCGCCGTCGACGCCGGCCAGCACCTTTCGGGACGCGGCTGATGGCGCCCGCGATCCCCGCCGCCATCCGAACGGCCATGACCCGGGTCTTCGTCACCGGCCTGAAGGTCCAGGCCGAGATCGGCGTCTATAAGCACGAGATCGGCCGCGTGCAGCCCCTGGTCGTCGACGTGGAGCTGGACGTCCCCACCGCCGGCGCCGACCGGCTCTCCGACACCTTGAACTACGAGACCATCCTGGCCGCCGCCCGCGCCATCGCCGGCGGCGGGCATATCGAGCTGGTGGAGACCTTCGCCGAGCGCCTGGCCCACGCCTGCCTGGCCGACCGGCGGGTGACCAAGGCCCGCGTGCGGGTCGAAAAGCCCCTGGCGCTGGCGCCTGACGCGGTGGCGGCGGGCGTCGAAATCACGCTCGTG
The DNA here is from genome assembly GCF_036264965.1 of Phenylobacterium sp. Lineage (GTDB taxonomy): Bacteria > Pseudomonadota > Alphaproteobacteria > Caulobacterales > Caulobacteraceae > Phenylobacterium. The sequence continues at coordinate 14,961 of NZ_DATAPY010000022.1, read as the reverse complement.
CGCGACTGAATCTTACGAAAGCTTATCTGGCGCTCGCGCCCGATTGCGGCATGATCCGAGGCGAAAGGGAGGTCTCATGACCGAAACCCATGACTTCAGCGCCCGAGAGGACCGCACCCTGCCGGCGGTCGTCTACGCGCTCTACATTGTCGGCCTGACCCATGGCCTGACGATCATCATCGGCCTGATCATGGCCTATGCCTGCCGGAACACCGCCGGCCCCATCATGTACAGCCACTACACCTTCCAGATTCGCACCTTCTGGCTGTCGATCGGCCTCTTCCTGGTGGGCGCCGCCATCGCCTTCTGGGGCGGGATTTTCTCATTGATCCTGGTCGGACTGCCGTTCCTCTGGCTCGGCCTGACCATCTGCGGCCTGACCTGGGCCTGGTTCCTGGTCCGATCGATCCTGGGCGTCATCGCGCTCGCCCGCGAGGAGCCCTATCCGCGGCCTTACGCCTGGATGTTCTGAAGGGGTCGAGCCGATGGCCGCTAGGCCGCGCCTGATCGGGCTGCTGCTGGTCGAGATGGTGCTGCTGATGGCGGTGCTCGGCGGGCTGCTGTTCGGCGCCGCGGGGACGCTTCTCTGGCCCAGCGCCTGGGCCTATCTGGCGCTGTTCTTCGCCCTCGGCATGGGCGTCAGCCTCTGGCTCGCCCGGGTCGATCCCGGGCTGCTCGAAGAGCGGCTCAAGCCCGTCTACCAGCGCGACCAGAAGGCCTGGGACAAGGTGTTCCTGACCTGCGTCATCGTCCTCTACGTGGGCTGGACGGTGTTGATGGGCATCGATGCGCGGCGGATGGCCTGGTCGCACGTCCCGGTCTGGCTCCAGACGCTGGGCGCCGCCCTGCTGGTTGTCAGCTTCCTGGGCGTCGCCTGGGTGTTCGCCACGAACAGCTTCGCGGCGCCGGTGATCAAGATCCAGGCCGACCGCGGCCAGACGGTGATCGACACCGGCCCCTACGCCATCGTGCGCCACCCGATGTACGCCTTCGGCCTGCTGCAGTTCGTCGGCGCCCCGCTGGTGCTGGGCTCGTGGTGGGGCCTGATCCTGGTCCCGCCGGCCATCCTCGGCCTGACCTACCGCACCCTGGGCGAGGAGAAGATGCTCCGCGAGGAACTGGCCGGCTATGACGACTACGCCCGGCGCGTCCGCTGGCGCTACGCGCCGGGCGTCTGGTGAAGTCCTAGGAACCAAGCTGCGCCACGGGCGTTTCGCGGCAAGCTAGCTTAGCGAAATCGGGAGCCCGACCATGGATCGCTTGACGGCAACCCTGATCGGGGCGGCCCTGTTGGCCGGCGCCACCGCCCAGGCTCAGCCGCGCCAGACCAACGACTGGCCCTCCTACAATCGCACCCTGCAAGGCGACCGCTTCGCGCCACAGACCGCGGTTACGCCCGCCAGCGCCGCCCGGCTCAAGCCGATCTGCAGCTACGATCTCGGCCGCCAGACGAGCTTCCAGACCGGCCCCCTGGAGATCGGCGGGGTGATCTATGTGACCACCGACTTCGACACGATCGCCCTGGACGCCGCCACCTGCGCCGTGAAGTGGAAGACCACCGAGGCCTACAAGGCCGCGAGCCCCCTGAACGTGAACCGGGGCGCGGCGATCGGCGGCGCGCGCCTGTTCCGCGGCACGCAGGATGGGCGTCTGCTGGCCTACGACCTGGCCACCGGCAAGCGGCTCTGGGCCCAGACCCTGGCCGATCCGGCCTTGGGCGAGACGATCCCGGCGGCCCCGATCGCCTGGAACGGCATGGTCTTCGTGGGCAACGCCGGCGGCGACAACAAGGGCGTCAAGGGCCGCATCTACGCCCTCGACGCGGCGACAGGTAAGATCCTCTGGGAGCAATACCTCGTCCCCCGCCAGACGGGCGACAAGGCCCGCGGCCCCGCCGCGCCGCCGCCGGCCATGCCGCCCGGCGGCTGGGGCAATGCGCCCGGCGTGCCGATCACCGGCGGTGGGACCTGGACGAGCTACGCCCTCGATCCGGCGGCAGGCGTCCTCTATGCGCCCGGCGGAAATCCGGCCCCGGACTTCGCGGCCCAGCTGCGGCCCGGGACCAATCCCTACGCCGGTTCCCTGGTGGCGCTGGACGCCCGGACCGGGGCGCTGAAGACCGCCTTCCCCATCGTCGAGCGCGACTTCCACGACTGGGACGTCTCGGCCGCGCCGGCGATCGTCACCACCCGCGGCGGCGTCCGGTTGGCCGCCGAAGCGATCAAGAACGGCCACGTCTACGGCCTCGATACCGCCAGCGGAAAGCAGCTCTGGAGCACGCCGACGACAACTATCCTCAACGCCACGGCGCCGCTGACCGCGACCGGCACGCGCTTCTGTCCCGGCACCCAGGGCGGCTCGGAATGGAACGGCGCGGCCTATTCGCCGGCCACCAACCTGCTCTACGTCGGGGCGGTCGACTGGTGCGACACGGTCAAGCTCGCCCCGCCGGCCCAGGTCAACGCGGTCCAGCCCGGCGAGCCCTGGTCCGGCTCGGCCGACGCCAAGAACGTCTTCGGCAAGCTCGATCCGCCCGGCCATTGGTCCGGCTGGGTCAATGCGGTGGACGCCGATAGCGGCAAGGTCGTCTGGAAGCGCAAGCTGCCTGCCCCGGTGCTGGGCGGCGTCACCCCGACGGCCGGCGGCGTGGTCTTCGCCGGCGACATGGCCGGCGACCTCTACGCCCTCGACGCCAGGACCGGCGCCACCCTCTGGACCGCCAAGCTGGATGGCGCGGTCGGCGGGGGGATTATCAGCTATTCGACGGCGAGCGGTGAGCAGCGGGTGGCCATCGCCACGGGCATGACCTCGCCGATCTGGCCGACCGCCAAGGTCAACGCCCGCCTGGTGGTCTACGGCCTCAAATGAGGCCTCAGACGCTTACCAGCTCGCGGCGGACCATCTTGGAATAGTCGTCCGCCAGGCTGAGCGAGATGTTGCCGGGCGTGAACCGGTACTCGCCGATCTCCGACACCGGCGTTACCTCGGCCGCGCTGCCGGTGACGAAGCATTCGGAGAACTCCGACAGCTCCTCGGGCCGGATGTGGCGCTCGATGACCTCGAAGCCCCGCGACCGCGCCAGCTTGATCAGCGACTGGCGGGTGATGCCGTTCAGGAAGCAGTCCGGGATCGGCGTGTGGATCACCCCGTCCTTGATGAAGAACACGTTCGAGCCGGTGCTCTCCGCAACATAGCCGCGGTAGTCGAGCATCATGGCGTCGGTGTAGCCGTCCTTCTCCGCGGCGTGCTTGGAGATGGTGCAGATCATGTAGAGGCCGGCGGCCTTGGCGTGCACCGGTTCGGTCTCCGGCGAGGGGCGCTTGTACTTGGCCCAGCACATGCGGATGCCTTTGGCCTTGGCTTCAGGCGTGAAGTAGCTCGGCCAGTCCCAGCAGGCGATGGCTACATGGATCTTGGTGTTCTGCGCCGAGACCCCGATCATCTCCGATCCGCGCCAGGCGATCGGGCGCAGATAGGCGTCTGCCAGGCCGTTCTTGGCGCAGGTGTCCTTGCAGGCCTGATCGATCTGGGCCACCGTGAACGGGATCTGGAAGTCGAGGATCTCGGCGGACTTGAAGAGACGCTCGGTGTGCGCCGTCAGCTCGAAGATCTCACCCCCGTACATCCGCTCCCCCTCGAACACGGCCGAGGCGTAATGCAGACCATGCGTCAGTACGTGCACCGTCGCCTCGCGCCAGGGCACGAACTGGCCGTCCAGCCAGATCCATCCATCGCGGTCGTCGAAGGGAACGAGAGACATGAGAGGGTGACCTCCTTTCGCAAGACCCCTCTAGAACCCTCCGTGGGCGACCTCGTCAAACAAAATGGGCTGGGCTCGACAGGAGCTTGGCTATGAGTGCGCCGGCGCGCGCGCGGCATCTGCTGGTGGTCGACGATGACGACCGTATCCGCGAACTGCTGAAGGAATATCTGGCGCGGGCAGGCTTCCGGGTCACCGCCGCGGCCGGCGGCGCGCCGGCCCGCAAGCTGATCGGGACGCTGGATTTCGACCTGGCGGTGTTCGACGTGATGATGCCCGGCGAGGACGGCTTCTCGCTGACCCGGTGGCTGCGCGAGCAGCGGGGCCCGGCCGGCAAGACCCCGGTGTTGATGCTCACCGCCATGGGCGAGGCGGGCAGCCGCATCGAGGGCCTGAAGCTCGGCGCGGACGACTACCTGGCCAAGCCCTTCGAGCCGGAGGAGCTGTTGCTGCGCATCGAGGCGATCCTGCGCCGCGCGTCGGACCGGCCGGCCCAGGGCGGACCCCTGTCGCTCGGCCGCTGCGTCTTCGACCCCGACCGCGGCGAGCTCACCTGCGACGGCGAGCCGGTCAAGCTGACCGAGGCGGAAGTGGCCCTGTTGCGCCAGCTCGCCCGCACGCCTGACGAGCCCGTGGAGCGGCTGGAGCTGGCCCGCGACACGGTCGACCCCTCCGGCCGGGCGGTGGATGTGCAGGTGACCCGGCTTCGGCGTAAGATCGAGGCCGACCCCAAGGCGCCCCGCTATCTGCAGACGGTGCGCGGCATAGGCTACCGACTGGCTCCCGACTGATGGCCCGTTCGCCCCGTGTGATCGGCCGCTGGATCAAGCGGCAGATGCCGAAGACGCTTTTCGGCCGCTCCCTGCTGATCATCGTCCTGCCAGTGGCGATCATGCAGATCGCGGTGACCTACGTCTTCTTCGACGCCCACTGGCAGACCGTCACCAGCCGCCTCTCCGAAGGCCTGGCCGGCGACATCGCCTGGGCGGTGGAAAGCTATCGCGACGACCCCAGCCCGGCGGCGTTCGCCAAGCTCTCCAAGCGGGCGGAGGACTCCATGAGCCTTTCCATCGCCCTGCAGCCCGGCCGCAAGCTGCCGCCCTACAAGCACGACGCGCCGGTGATCTATCAGCCGTTCCTGGCGCCCATCGACCAGTCGCTGCAGCGCGCGCTGTCCGAGCGCCTCGACCAGCCGTTCTGGTTCGACACCACCCGCTACCCGGCCTACGTCGACATCCGCGTCTCGGTGCCCGGCGGGGTGATGCGCATCCTGGCGCCGCGCGACCGCGCCTTCGCCACCCAGGGCCACATCTTCGTCCTCTGGATGACCGTGGCGACGATCCTGCTCACCACCATCGCCATCCTGTTCATCCGCAACCAGGTGCGCGCCATCGAGCGGCTGGCCAACGCCGCCGAGGCCTTCGGACGCGGCGCCGACGTGGAGGCCTTCAAGCCGCACGGGGCCAAGGAGGTGCGCCGCGCGGCCTACGCCTTCCTCGACATGCGCGCCCGCATCCAGCGCCACATCGACCAGCGCACCACCCTGCTGGCCTCGGTCAGCCACGACCTTCGCACCCCGCTCACCCGGCTGAAGCTGGCCCTGGCGCTCGCCGAACCCTCCAAGCGCAACACCGCCATGAAGGGCGACCTGGCCGAGATGGAGCACATGATCGACGAGTACCTGGCCTTCGCCCGCGGCGAGGGCGGCGAGGCCGCCGAGACCATCAACCTGCGCGACCTGCTGCAGCAGGTCAGCGAAGGGGCGCTGCGCGCCGGCGCCCAGGTGATCGTCGCCGCCGATCCGCTGCTCACCGCCTCGGTGCGGCCCAATGCGCTGAAGCGGGCGCTCTCCAACCTGATCATGAACGCCGCCGTCCACGGCGAGCACGTCGAGGTCGCCGCCAAGGTGCGCGAGCAGGGCGGCGTCGAGATCGTCGTCGACGACGACGGCCCGGGCATCCCCGAGGCCCAGTATGAGGAAGCCTTCAAGGCCTTCGGCCGCCTCGACGAGGCCCGCAACCTCAACACCAAGGGCGTGGGCCTCGGCCTCGCCATCGCCCGCGACGTCGCCCGCGGCCACGGCGGCGACATCGTCCTGTCCCGCTCGCCGCTGGGCGGGTTGAGGGCGGTCGTGCGCCTGCCGGGCTAGGGCTGTTCCCGTACAGGATCGAGACACGACGCCGGGCCCGCGCCGCCGAACGTGACGGCGAATTCATGTTCCGGCCCGCATCCGTTTCGCGCCCCCGTAGCGACTAACAGGCATGAGCGACACGATGAGCATCCTCATGCATCAGGCGATGAAGCCGCATGGCGCCCGCGGCGTGGTGATGGGCTGGCTGATGGGCAGCCTCAATGCGCTGCAGAACCGGGCCACGGTAGACGCGCTGGACCCGCCGCCGGGCGGCGCGGTGCTGGAGATCGGTTTCGGCCCGGGCCAGGCGCTGCAGATGCTGGCGCTCAGCCGCCCGCTCGGCCTGGTGGCCGGGATCGACCACTCCGAGCTGATGGTGGCCCGCGCGCGTCATCGCCTGCGCGCCAACCGCGGTGACGCTGCGCTGGACCTGCGGATCGGCGACGCCGGCGACCTGCCCTTCCCGGACGACAAGTTCGACGCGGCCTTCGCGGTCAACTCCTTCCACCTGTGGCCCGACCAGGAACGCGCGCTCGCCGAGATGACCGGCGTGCTGAAGCCCGGCGGCGACCTGATGCTGTCGATCCGCGACTTCCGCGTGGCCGGCCGCTTCGAGCCGCCTGGCAGGGGCGCCGAGACAGCCAAGGTGGCTGCGGAGATGCTCAAGGACCTTGGCCTGCAGGTGCGCTTGCGCGAGGTCGTCCACTCCCCGCGCCGCGCCACCCTGCTGGTCCGCGGCCGCAAGTGCGGGCGGGCCGACGACTAGAGCGTCTTCACTTCGGCATGGGCGCAGATGGCGTCCAGTGGGCAGGCCAGGCAGATCGGGACGCCGCGCTTGCACCAGGTCTTGCCGAGCTCGCGCAGCAGGTGGTGGGCGTCGACCAGCCAGTCGCGGTCGGTTCGCCCGGTCGCTTCCAGCACCTCGATCCCGGCGCGATAGTCGGGACCGTAGGCCCCGCCCTCCTGGAAGAACCCGAGCCGCGCCAACGACCGCAGGCCGTTGGATTCCAGGCACGGCCGGGCGGCGACGCCGGAGAACAGCAGCACCTTGTCCGCCCCGGCGTCGGCGATGACTGGGAAGGTCTTGAGCAGGGTCCGCGCCTTGGCGAGCGGCAGGGCGCGCAGGGTCGCGTCGAGGTCGCCGTCGCATCGCTCGATCACGATCCGCGCGATAGTGCGCCAGCGCTCCACGCGGGTCTCCGGCCGCATCCCGCCGCGCTTGGCCATCGGGAACAGGGTGGCGTCATCGGCTGCGGCGATGGCGTGAGCGTCCACGCCCACCGTCGCCTCGAATGCGTCGAACAGAGTGCGGCGGCGCGCGTCGTCGACCAGGTAGCCGATGTTCTCCCACAGGATCATGGCCAGCGGTTCGATCGGGACCGGCGCGGGCGTGAGGTGGCGGCCCAGCGTCTCCACCACCGCGATCAAGTCGCCGGCGGGACGTGGCGTGTGCATGGCTAGGCGCCCAGTTCCCTGGACCGGCGTAGGGCCGCCGCCACCGCCTCGCGCATCAACGGCGGCAGGCCGTGCTCGCCCAGCAGCACATTCATCGCCGCCTCGGTGGTGCCGTTCGGCGAGGTCACCTGGCGGCGCAGCTCCGCCGGCTGCTCGCCGGTCTGGGCCAGCAGGGCGGCTGCGCCGGTGACGGTCGAACGCGCCAGGCGGCTGGCGTCCGCCGCCGACAGGCCCGCGGCCATGCCGGCCGCCTCCAGCGACTCGATGAAGGCGTAGAGATAGGCCGGGGCCGAGCCGGAGACGGCGGTGGCCGCGTGGATCTGCGCCTCGTCGGTCAGGTCGACCACCGTGCCCAGCGGCTCGAACAGGGCGTGCGCGCGGCTGAGCGCCGCCGGGTCGTCGGCGTAGAGGCTGGCGGTCCCCTGGCAAATGGCCGCGGCGGTGGTCGGCATGACGCGCGCCACGGTCCGACCACCGAATTCCTTGGCGATGGCCTGCGAACCCACGCCCGCGGCGATGGAGATGATCACCGCGTCGGGCGACAACCAGCTGGCGTACTGGCCGGCGGCCTCCAGCCACTTTTGGGGCTTCACGGCCAGGATCACCGTGCGCGCCGCGGCGAGGTCGGAGTCCGGCGGATTGAGCCTGGCGCCCGCACGGGCGGCCGCCAAAGCCACGTCCGACGGCTGCGGATCGACGATCATCAGGTCGGAGCCTGCGAAGGCCCCGGCCCTCGCCCAGCCCTCAACGATGGCGCCGCCCATGCGCCCGGCGCCCAGCATCAGGATTGGCGTGATCATCCGCCGACCCTAGCGGCCGGCGCGCTCAACGCCAACGCCGGGGTCGCGCCGTCAGGCTTCGCCGATGGTCTCGAACATGCAGGCCGCGATGGCTTCGGCCGGCGACTTCGAGCCCTGCACCAGGAAGTCGAACGCCGGGTAGAAGCGGTCGGCGCCTTCTACGGCAACGTCGATCATCGCCGCGGCCTGGGCCAGGCTCGGCTGTTCGCCGGTCATCAGGGCCATGCCATGACGGAAGATGACTTCGCCGTCCTCCCACAGCTCGAAGTGGCCCAGCCACACCCGGGGATTCACCTGGGCGATCAGCTCCTGGGCGGCGGCGCGGTGTTCGGTCGGCACCGTCAGGTCCATGGAGCAGCAGAGCTGCAGGCAATCGCCCTCCGGTCGCCAGGCGAACCAGAGTTCGTAGTCCTTCCAGTCGCCGGCCAGGGAGAAGGCCAGGTCGCCATCTTCCGTGCGGTCGAAGGGCAGGTTCTCCGCGGCGAGCACATGCTCGACCACATCGAGGGGATCGGCGCCGAGCTGGACGCTGTCGTCAGACGGGCTGGTGTCCATAAGACCCCTTTCGCAGCGGGCGGGGAGCAGACGGCCGCCCCCGAATCGCCTGCGATACGGAAGCTAATCTGCTTCGCGGCTTGAGCGTCATCCGGTTCTTCGCGGAGGAAGCCCACATTGTTGTGTGCGGTTGCGTTTTCAGGCGACTGCGTCCGGTTTCGGCGTCTTCGTCGCGGCCTTGGGCGCGGGCTTCGCCGCCCGTAGCGCCTCGACCTCGGCCCGTAGCGACGCCACCTCGGCCTTCAGGGCGTCGAAGTCGTCGCGACGGATCAGGTCGAATTCGGCGGCCATCCGGTCGGCCTGGGCGCGGAACGCGGCCTTGGCCTCCTCGCTGGCCGCCTGGGCCAGGCCCATGGCCGCGGTAGAGAGCTTGGCCATTTCGTCGAGGAAGGGATTTTGTGTCTGCATCTCATACTCTGGTCGGGCGGAAACGGACCGCCCGGATGGCCCTTATATGGGCCCAAAGGGGTGAAAGCGAAGAGGTTCTCCTCTAAAGCGACAGTCAACCCTAACGCCGGAGCGATGGTCCTGCTGCATTTCCCCAACATCGACCCGGTTCTGGTCCAGATCGGCCCCTTCGCGATCCGCTGGTACGCCCTGGCCTATGTGGCGACCATTCTGCTGGGCTGGCGCTACGTGGTCGCCATGGTGCGCAATCCGAAGCTGTGGACCTATCGTCCGCCGCCGGCGACGGCGCTGGAGATCGACGACCTGATCCTGTGGCTGACCCTGGGCGTGATCGTCGGCGGCCGGCTGGGCCACGTGCTCTTCTATACCCCGGCGCTGATCTGGACGAACCCGGTCGAGATCCTGAAAACCTGGCACGGCGGCATGAGCTTCCACGGGGGAGCCATCGGCGTTTTTGTCGCAGGCCTGGCCTTCGCCCGCGCCAAGAAGATCGACGCGCTTCGCCTCGGCGACATCATCGTCGCGGCCGAGCCGATCGGCGGCTTCCTGGTGCGCGTCGCCAACTTCATCAACGGCGAGCTCTGGGGCCGGCCCACCACCGCGCCCTGGGGCATGGTGTTCCCCGATGGCGGACCGCTGCCGCGCCACCCGAGCCAGCTCTATGAGGCGGCGCTGGAGGGGATCGCGCTCTTCTGCCTGCTGCGCTGGGCGACGCATCGCCGCCACTGGCTGAACCGCCGGGGCGTGGTCATGGGCCTGTTCCTCACCGGCTACGGCCTGATCCGCATCGGCCTGGAGAACGTCCGCGAGCCGGACAGCTACATGCCAAACTTCCCCCTCGGCCTGACCATGGGGATGATGCTCTCGGCGCCCATGGTGCTGATCGGCGCCTGGCTGGTCTGGCGCGGCCTGAAGGAGCCCCTGCCGCCGCTCATCGCCGCCGAAGAGGCCCACCTCGCATCCCCAGGGTCGACGAAGGGCGCTGATGCCCCTGCGTGATCGGCTGGTCGCGCAGATCGCCGCGGGCGGCCCCCTCAGCGTCGCCCAGTATATGAGCGCCTGCCTGCACGACCCGGACTTCGGCTATTACGCCACGCGCCCCGCCATCGGCGAGGCCGGCGATTTCATCACCGCGCCCGTGGTCAGCCAGATGTTCGGCGAGCTGATCGGCGTCTGGGCGGCGGCGTCCTGGGAGCTGATGGGCCAGCCGGACGAGGTGCGGCTGGTGGAGATGGGCCCCGGCGACGGGACGCTGATGAGCGACATCCTGAAGACCATCCGCCACGCGCCCGGCCTGACCGAAGCCGCCGACGTCTGGCTGGTGGAGACCTCCGCGCCGCTCCGCGCGCTGCAGGCCGAGCGCCTGGGCGAGCGCGTGCAGTGGGCCGCCAGCCTCGCCGAGGTCCCGGATGGGGCGCCGCTGATCCTGGTCGCCAATGAGCTGCTGGACTGCCTGCCGGCCCGCCAGTTCGTGCGCACGACCATCGGCTGGGCCGAGCAGGTGGTGGGCCTCGACGCCGACGGCGAGCTGATGTTCGGTCTGGCCTCAACGCCGGCCCCCGGTCTCCTGCCCGACGCCGCGCCCGGCCAGGTCTTCGAGCAGTCGCCGGCCCAGGCCGCGCTCGGCGCCGAGCTCGGCGCGCGGATCGCCGCCGACGGCGGGGCCGCCTTGCTCATCGACTACGGCCGCGACGCGCCCGGCTTCGGCGACACCCTGCAGGCGCTCAGGCGCCACCATAAGGTCGACCCCCTGGAGCGGCCCGGCGAGGCGGACCTCACCGTCCACGCCGATTTCCCCGCCGTGATGGCCGCCGCGAGGGCGGAGGGCGCCGAGGCCGCGATCCTCACCCAGGGCGAGTTCCTGGCCCGCATGGGCATCGGCTCGCGCGCCGAGGTCCTGGTCGCCGCCGCGCCGAACCGCACAGACGTCATCGGCCGCCAGCTCACCCGGCTGATCGCCGCCGACGAGATGGGCGAGCTCTTCAAGGTCTGCGCGATCCATTCCGACGACTGGACCCCGCCCGCGTTCGAGACCGAAGCATGAGCGACCTGCCCGTTCTGACCTCTCGCCTGCTGGAAGCCCCCGGCGTGCGCCACGCCTTCTTCACGCGGCGCGGCGGCGTCAGCCAGGGGATCTACGCCAGCCTGAACGTCGGCCTGGGCTCCAACGACGACCCCGACGCCGTGCGCGAAAACCGCCGCCGCTGCGCCGCCCATTTCGGCGCCGGCGACATCGTCACCGTCCACCAGGTCCACTCGGCGACCGCGCTGCCCGCCGACGGCCTCTGGCCCGGCGACGCGCCCCAGGCCGACGGCCTGGCCAGCGCCACGCCCGGCGTGGTCCTGGGCGCGCTGGCCGCCGACTGCGCGCCTGTGCTGTTCGCCGATCCGCTCGTCCGCGTCGTCGGCGCCTGCCACGCCGGCTGGAAGGGCGCGCTGACCGGCGTGGTCGAGGCCACGGTGGCCCGGATGGAGGCCCTCGGCGCCGACCGCGACCGCCTGCGCGCCGCCGTCGGGCCCTGCATCGGGCCCCAGTCCTATGAGGTCGGCCTGGAATACCTCGACCGCTTCGTCGCGGCCGATCCCGCCTACGCCCGGTTCTTCAGCCCCGGCGCCGCGCCCGATAAGCGGCTATTTGACCTGCCGGCCTTTGTCCTCGGCCGGCTCGCCGCCGCAGGCGTGAAGGCCTGCGAATGGGTCGGCCACGACACCTGTGCGCAGGCGGACGAGTTCTTCTCCAACCGCCGCGCCTTCAAGACCGGCGAGCCCGATTACGGCCGGCTTCTCTCAGCGATCATGCTGGAGGGATAGACTCACAGCCCTCCCCTGCTACAAGCCCGCCGCATAAGCACAACCTCCGTGGGGCCCCGATGAAGCTGCTGGCCGGCAACTCCAATCGCACGCTGGCGGAGGCCGTGGCGTCCCACCTCGACCTGCCGCTCACCAAGGCCCAGGTGAAGCGCTTCGCTGACAACGAGGTCTGGGTGACCATCGATGAGAACGTCCGCGGCGAGGACGTCTTCGTGATCCAGTCCACCAGCTACCCGGCCAACGACAATCTGATGGAGCTGTTGATCTGCATCGACGCGCTGAAACGCGCCTCGGCCAAGCGGATCACCGCGGTCATGCCCTACTTCGGCTACGCCCGGCAGGACCGCAAGACCGGCGGCCGCACCCCGATCTCGGCCAAGCTGGTCGCCAATCTGATCACCCGCGCCGGCGCAGACCGGGTGCTGACCATGGACCTGCACTCCGGCCAGATCCAAGGCTTCTTCGACATCCCCACAGACAACCTGTTGTCCGCCCCGATCCTGGCCGCTGACATCAAGGACAACCACAAGAAGGCCTCCGAGCTGATGATCGTCTCGCCCGACGTGGGCGGGGTGACCCGCGCGCTGGCGGTCGCCACGCGCCTCAACGCCGAGCTGGCCATCGTCGACAAGCGCCGCTCGGGCCCCGGCAAGAGCGAGGTGGCCAACATCATCGGCGACGTCTCCGGCCGCCGCTGCATCCTGTTCGACGACATCATCGACGGCGGCGGCACGCTGACCAACGCCGCCCAGGCCCTGGTGGACAACGGCGCCTCCGAGGTCTCGGCCTACGTGACCCACGGGGTGATGTCGGGCGCCGCGGTCGAGCGGGTGAACGCCTCGATTCTCAAGGAGCTGGTGATGACCGACTCCATCGCCCCGCCGGACCGCGCCACCGAGGGCGGCAAGATCCGCTATGTGAGCTGCGACAAGCTGATCGGCGAGGCGATCCGCCGCATCGCCAACGAGGAGTCAGTGTCGAAACTGTTCGACTGAACACACGGGTTCGCTGCGGCGACGCTTGCTCATCGGGCGTTTACTGTGCGAGTCCACAATCCTGTCGGGGGACGAATCTGAGCGTGACGCCACGCGACTGTGGGGAAAGCCTTTCGATGACCTCCGCAAATCCTGCCCGCCGCGCCCCAGCATCCCGCATCCATGGGCGCCTCGCCCCAGCGGCGCTCGCCCTGGCCCTGGCCCTGATCCTGGCCGCCTGCTCCTCCGCCCCGCCGCCGGCCCCGCCGCCCGCGCCGGCGCCGGTCGCCGCTGTGGTCCCGCAGGTGAACCTGTCGCCGCGGGTCGTCGAACTCGCCAGCGCCTATCGCGCCTATGTCACCCATGCCGCGGCCATTTCCCCGGGGTTCGCCACCGGCGCGGACGTGGCCCAGGGCCTGAAGACCGGCGAAGCCTATGAGCCCGACCAGTTGCTGCGCGGCGCCATCGCCTATGGCGCGGTGGTGGCCCTGCAGGACCCGACCTATGTGGCCGGGGTGCGAAAATACGCCGGCGACCCCGATCAGCGCCGCACCGTCGCCTATGAGATCATGAAGGACCCGGCCTATGCCGTGGGCTTCGCCGGCTCCGCCAACGCGGCGGGCCTGGTGATGAGCGCCTTGGGCGAGGACGGGCGCAAGCTGATCGACCTGGGCCGCGACGTGCACAAGGCGGCCTATGACGTACAGCACCAGGCCTGGTCGAAGGCCGACGTGCCGGCCCGCGAGAGCCGGCTGGCGCTGGCCAAGCAGCTCTCCGAGACCCAGGCCCTGGGCGATGTCTCCGAGACGGCGCGCCTGCAGACCGCAGTGTCCGGTTCCGGCCAGATGGGCCTGACGCCGATGGCCGCCGAGCCGCCCTATACGCCGGAGGTGATCCACGCCCTGGCCGTCGCCGCCCTGGCCGCCCTGGGCTATGCCGACGATGCGAGCCTGGCGCAGGTGATGCCGATCCTGGCCGAGCCGGCCGGCGGCGTCTGCCTGAACATGGCCAAACTCAACCTCTACCAGTGCCTGGCGGTGGCCCGGCCGCACTACGAGGACGTCTTCTGCCTGGGCCAGCACATCCTGGAGGACACCGGCCACTGCCTGATGAAAGGCGCCGGCGTCGCTGAGCCGATCGATCCGCGCGTCCAGGCGCTGGCCGACGCCGCGCTGACCAAGGCCTCGACGCCCGCCACGTCCCGCTCGAAGATCAAGAAGCGCTGACGTACAATTAAGCCCCGCGCCCGTTGCGCGGGCGGAGGCTTTTGTGTATCTACGCGCACCTTTCGGCCCTGATGGGTCGCATCCTGCGTCGCCGCGCACCCTTCGCGCGGCGGTTTCGTTTTGAGGCAAGGCCATGGCCGATATCGTTCTGAACGTTGAAGTCCGCGAGCGCACCGGCACCGGTGGCGCGCGCGTCGCCCGCCGCGAAGGCCTGGTTCCCGGCGTCCTCTATGGCGGCGACAAGGACCCGGTCGCGATCTCGGTCAAGATGAACGAGTTCAAGAAGGCGCTCTACACGGGCAAGCTCCTGGGCCACCTAGTGACCCTGAAGTACGGCTCCGAGACCCAGCCGGTGATCGCCAAGGCCGTGGACATGCACCCGGTCACCGACACGCCCTGGCACTTCGACCTCTATCGCGTCGACGCCCACCAGCAGATCAAGATCGAAGTGCCGCTGCACTTCCAGAACCACGAAGCCTCGCCGGGCCTGAAGCGCGGCGGCACGCTGAACGTGGCGCTGCACGAGGTCGAGCTGATGGTGCCGGCCGACCAGATCCCCGAGGCGCTGGTGATCGACCTGACCGGCCTCGACATCGGCGACAGCGTGCGCAGCGGCGCCCTGACCCTGCCCAAGGGCGCCAAGCTGTCGGCCCACGACCGCGACGCGGTGGTGGCCTCGGTCGCCACCTCCTCGGCCATGCAGTCGGGCGAAGCGGCCGAAGAGGAAACCCCCGACGCCGCGAGCTGAGGCCCGCCTTCTCCAAACGTCCGTGGTCCCGCTCACGCGCCGGACGGCTCCTCATCCCTTCTCCCCTTGCGGGAGAAGGAGGGGCCCGCGTCG
>NZ_DATAPY010000021.1:0-50149 GCF_036264965.1 Phenylobacterium sp. | reverse complement strand
CCTTGTCCACCAGGAAGGCCGAGATCCCGCCGCGCGCCCGCTTCTCCTGGTCGGTCACCGCCATCAGGATCGTGAAATCTGCGTGGTCGGCGCGGCTTATCCAAATTTTTCTGCCGTTGATTACCCAATCATTTCCGTCTCTTACGGCCCGCGTGGTCATGCCGGCGGGGTCCGACCCCGCGCCCGGCTCCGAGATGCCGATCGCCGAGACCGTCTCGCCGGCCACGTAGGGCGCCAGATAGGCCGCCCGCTGCCGGTCGTCGACGGTCTGCATCAGCATGCGCAGGTTCGGGCTGTCCGGCGGCAGGGTGTAGGGCGTCACGCAGCGGCCCATCTCCTCCTCAACCCCGACCATGGCCACCATCGGCAGGTCCGATCCGCCGACGTCCTCCGGCGCGTCCAGGCCGAAGAGGCCGAGCTCATGGGCGATCTTGTCGAGGCGGGCGTGCTCGTCGGCGCCAACGCCCAGGCCCTTGCCGTCCGCCTCGCGGGCCAGCACGCCCGCCTCCAGCGGCATCAGCTCGTCACGGACGAAGTTGGCCACCAGGTCCTTGAGCATCCGGTGCTCTTCGGCGATCTCGAAGTCCATTGACCCTCCCGTCGCGATCCCGGCCGCGATCTTGTAGGGTGATCATAACGACCGGAAGCGGCGAGGGGAGTGCGAAGAGTGGCCAAGAAGAAGGAACTGGCGGGCAAGGCGACGGGGCCGCTGGCCGGAATCCGCATCCTGGACCTGACCAGCGTGGTCAACGGGGCCTACGGCACCCAGATCCTCGCCGACCAGGGCGCCGACGTGATCAAGCTGGAGGACCCCGGCGGCAACCGCGGCTCGGGCGGCGACATCATGCGCTGGGCGGGCCACGTGCCGGAGGGCGCGCCGCGCGACCTGGGCCCGGTGTTCCTGGCCATCAACCGCAACAAGCGGTCGATGGTGCTGGACCTGAAGAAGGAGAGCGCGCGCAAGCTGGTGCGCAAGCTGATCCTGAGCTGCGACGTGTTCGCCAGCTCCGTCCGCTACGACGGCCTCAAGCGCCTGGGCTTCGCCTATGAGGACGTGGCCGCGATCAAGCCGGACATCATCTACGCCCACGCCGCCGGCTACGGCTCCGACGGCCCCTACGCCGGCGAGCCCGCCTATGACGACCTGATCCAGTCGGCCTCGGGCCTCGCTGACGTCCTGCCGCGCACTGACGGCAACGAGACGCCGCGCATCCTGCCGACCCTGGTGGCCGACAAGGTCAGTGGCCTGTTCATGTCGCAGGCGATCACCGCGGCCCTGCTGCACAAGGCGCGCACCGGCGAGGGCCAGTTCGTCGAGGTGCCGATGCTGGAGTGCGTCACCAGCTTCCTGCTGGTCGAGCACCTCTACGACCACACCTTCGAGCCGGCGCTCGGCCAGTGGGGCTATCCGCGCGTGGTCAATCCGCACCGCAAGCCGTTCAAGACGGCGGACGGCTACATCGGCCTGCTGCCCTACACCGACAAGCAGTGGGATCAGTTCTTCGAGGTCGCCGGCTGGTCCGACAGCCTGGCCAAGGACCCGCGCTTCGCCGACTATTCCGCCCGCGCCAAGCACACCCACGAGCTCTACGGCCTGGTGGAGACCGTCACCGGGACCAAGACCACCGAAGAGTGGCTGGCGCTCCTGAAACCCCTGTCGATCCCGGTGGTGCGGACCAACCGCCTGGACGAGCTGGAGGCCGACCCGCACCTGGCGGCTGTGGGCTTCTTCGAGCAGTACGACCACCCGGACATCGGCGGCTACAAGCAGATGAAGCCGCCGGTGAAATTCACCGGCTCGCCGGCCAATATCCGCCGCCACCCGCCGCGGCTGGGCGAGCACACCGACGAAGTGCTGGCTGAGTTCGGCGTGGAGCTGGGCGAAGAGGCTTAGACCGCTCATGCGCGTCGTGGTGGTCGGCACCTCGGGCTCCGGCAAGACGACGTTTGCCCGCCACCTCGCCGACGCGCTCGGAGTCCCGCAGTTGGAGCTCGACGCGGTCAACTGGCAGGCCGATTGGCGCGACCTCAATACGCACGACCCCGCGGAGTTCGCCCGGCGCGTCGGAGACCTCGCCGCGCCCGAGGCCTGGGTCAGCGACGGCAACTATTCCAAGGTGCGGCATGTGCTTTGGCCCCGCGCCACACGGTTCGTCTGGCTGGACTATCCACGATCAGTGGTCATGCGCCGGGTAGTCTGGCGCTCGTTCAGCCGCGCCGTGACCGGCCGCGAACTCTGGGCCGGCACCGGCAATCGCGAGGAGTTCCGGCGCTGGCTCGATAAGGAGCATCCGATCCGCTGGGCGTGGGACACCTGGGCCAGGAACCGCCGGCGGTATGCCGAGGCGCTGGCCGGCCCGGAAATCGGCGAGCGCCCGGTCCACCGCCTGCGCCATCCGCGCCAGGCGAGGCCGCTGATCGAGGCTCTGGTCGCTGAGGCTCTTCCCATCTGACGGCGCAGGTCTATTCTCTAGGCAGCGCCGACCATCAAGAGCCGGCCGGAGGATGCATTGCCATGACCGCTCATTTCCCGATCCGATCCCTGACCGCTATTTCGCTGGTCCTGTCCCTGGCCGCGCCCGCCGCGATGGCCCAGACCTCATCGACCTATCACACGCCCAAGAACGGCTGGGGCCAGCCGGACCTGCAGGGCACCTACACCACTGCGACCATCACACCCCTGACCCGCGACCCGAAGCTCGGCACGCGCAACGTGCTGACCAAGGCCGAAGCCGACGCCCTGGAGCAGGCCACCCGCGACCAGATCGCCCGGGCCGACGCGCCGACGCCGCCGGAGGCGACGGTCAAGGATCTGAAGAACGCCGACTGCGGGCCGGACGGCATCTCCGGCTTCAACTGCGGCTATAACCAGGGCTGGAAGGATCCCGGCACCAAGCTGATCGACATCAACGGCGAAAAACGCGCCTCGATCATCACCTCGCCGGCCAACGGCCAGCTACCGCCCCGCGTCGCCACAGCCGGCGGCCAGCGCCGCGCGGGCCGCACGGACAATCCCGAAGGCTTCAGCCTGGGCGAGCGCTGCCTGCTCTCGTTCGGCTCGTCCGCCGGGCCGCCGATGCTGCCCCTGATGTACAACAACACCTACCAGATCGTGCAGTCGAAGGACGAGATCGCCATTGACGTCGAGATGGTCCACGACGTGCGCCACATCCGCCTGACCGGCGGTCACCTGCCGGCCAACATGAAGGTCTGGATGGGCGACTCGGTCGGCCATTGGGAAGGCGACACCCTGGTCGTCGAGACCACCAACATGCGGCCCGAACAGGGCCTGCGCGGCGGCTCGCCCAACCAGAAGGTCATCGAGAAGTTCCGGCGCATCGGGCCGAACTCGCTATCCTACCAGTTCACGGTGTCGGACCCGGACATCTACGCCGCCCCGTTCTCGGGCGAGGTGCAGATGCGCACCACCAAGGGGCAGGTCTACGAATACGCCTGCCACGAGGGCAACTACGCGCTCACCGGCATGCTGGCCGGGGCGCGGGCCGACGAGAAGAAGCAGGCCGAAGCGGGCGGCGCGGCGAAGGGCGGCGGGGAGTAGAGGCTCCAAAAACCTCCCCCGCTTGCGGGTGGAGGGGACCACGAAGTGGTGGAGGGGGCGCTGCCGTCGCACCGAGTCCGCCGCGCGGCCCCAACGCCCCCTCCGTCAGCTTCGCTGCCACCTCCCCCGCACGCTACCGCTACGGGGGAGGTTTTTGACGCTCAGGCCTCGCTCATCGTCTCCTAAACCAACCCGAACACCGGGACCGGCGGGCCGCCTTCGGTGTCCTGGAACCTCACCTTCACCCGCTGGCCGATGGCGAGCGCGTTCGGGGCCATGCCGAGGAAGTTGGTGAGGACCGCGGGGCCCTCGTCCAGGGTCACGTAGCCGATCGCATAGGGGCCAGTCGGCGAGCGGTGCATCACCGAGTAGGTGTAGATCACGCCCTCGCCCGGGCTCTCCTCCCAGACCGTCTCGGCCGAGGCGCAGAACGGGCAGATGGCGCGCGGATACCAGTGGGCTTTCTGGCACCCGACGCAGCGCTTGATCAGGAAACGGCCCTCCCTGGCCGCGTTCCAGAAGACCTGGGTCTCGACATTGACCGCCGGCGCCGGGATCGGCCGGCTCATCACTGCGTTGGGATCGCGTTGTTCCGACATCGTCTTAAGCCTCCCGTTCCAGGATCACCGTCGCCGAGCCGTGACGCGTGCCTAGCGACCCGCCGGTGCCGTGGGCGATGGCCAGGTCGCAGTTCGCCACCTGCACCTTCGGATGCGCCTCGCCGCGCAACTGGCGCACCGCCTCGATCACCTTGGTGATGCCGCCGCGGTTGGTGGGGTGGTTGTTGCAGAGCCCGCCGCCGTCAGTGTTGAACGGCAGCTTGCCGACGCCGGAGATCAGGTTCCCGTCGGCGACGAACCGGCCGCCCTGGCCCTTCTCGCAGAAGCCCAGGTCTTCGATCTGCATGAGGACGGTGATGGTGAAGCTGTCATAGATCGAGGCGTATTTGATGTCTGTGGGCTTCACCCCGGCTTCCTGGAAAGCCTTCGGTCCGGACCAGACGGCGCCCGAGTGGGTCAGGTCCAGATCGAGCCCGCCGCGCGGGCCCTTCGGCGCCTCGCCTGCGCCCATGACCCGGACCTTCGGGCGGTTCAGCGACCGGGCCACTTCCGGGCTGGTCACGATCAGCGCGCCGCCGCCGTCGGTGACCACGCAGCAGTCCAGCAGATGCAGCGGATCGGCAATCATCCGTGAGCTGACCACCTCCTCGACGGTGACCACGTTCGGCAGGAAGGCGTGAGGGTTCCACTGGGCGTGGTGGCTGGCGGCGACCTTGATCCAGGCCAGCTGCTCGGACGTGGTGCCGTACTCGTACATGTGGCGCATGGCGCACATGCCGTAGGTGTTGTGGGTCGAGCCGCCGTAGATGTTCTCGAATCCGGCCTCCGGCGCGGGCTCGCCGAAGCCGCCGCCGCGTCCGCCGCCGCCCCGCGCCTGCCGCGGTCGCCCCGCGAGAGTGATCAGCGCCACCGAGCACTTGCCCGCCGCGATGGCTTCGGCCGCGTGACCCACGTGGACGATGTAGGACGACCCGCCGGTCTCGGTGGAGTCGAGGTGGCGGACGTTCTTCAATCCCATGTAGTCGATCATCGACAGTCCGCCGAACCCTGGCGCGTCGCCGGCGCAGAAATAGCCATCGACGTCGTCGAAGCTGAGGCCCGCATCGGCCAGGGCGCCGCGCGCGCACTCGGCATGCAGTTGCGGCGTGGAGGTGTTCGGCGCGTCGCGGAGCGGATGCTCGAACGCGCCCATGACATAGGCCTTGCCCCGGATGCTCATGGTTCTAGATCCACCTTCAGCCGCGCGTCGCGCAGGGCGCTGCGCCGCACCTTGCCCGCGTCGTCCCGTAGCGGCTCGTCCACGAACTCGTAGCTGCGCGGCTGCTTGTAGCTGACCAGCAGGTCCGCCAGGTGCGCCTTCAGGTCGTCGGGGGTCACCGTCCCCTTGGCCTGGACGATGGCGTGGATGCGGTTGCCCAGGTCGTCGTCGGGCAGGCCGATCACCGCCACCGACTGCACCTGCGGATGCTCCTCCAGCGCCGCCTCGATCTCCGCCGGATAGACGTTGGAGCCGCCCACCAGGATCATGTCGGTCCGACGGTCGGCCAGGTAGAGATAGCCGTCCTCGTCGAACCAGCCGATGTCGCCCAGGCTCTCCCAGCCGCCGTCCATCACCTTGGCCACAGCCCCGCGGTACTGGTAGGTCGGCGGCGCGCCTTCGGGGCGGCGCATGTAGATCTCGCCGACCTCGCGGGGCGGCAGGTCGCGACCGTCCTCGCCCACCGCCTTCATCTCGCCCAGAGTCACCTTGCCCACCGAGCCGCGGTGCTCCAGCCACTCGGCGCCGGAGATGATGGTCACGGCCTGGGCCTCGGTGCCGGCGTAGAGCTCCATCACCACCTCGGGCCCGATCCAGCGGATGAAGGCCTCCTTCAGGAAGGCCGGGCACGGCGCGGCCAGGTGCCAGAGGGTCTCCAGGCTGGAGAGGTCGTACTTCTCCCGCGTCGCGTCGGGCAGATGCCAGATGCGGTTCATCATGGTGGGGACGACGTAGACCCAGGTCGCGCGGCGTTTCTCTATCTCCGCCAATGTCGCCTCGGGATCGAAGCGCGGCATCACCACCAGGTGGCAGCCCTGGCTCATCGCCGCCATCATCATGCCGAAGCCGGCGTTGTGGTAGAGCGGCGCCGGCAGGACGGCGATGCTATCGGCCTTCAGCCGCCAGCCGCCGATCTCCGGCGTCTCCTTCAGCGTCACCCCCGGCTGGCCCGCCAGGATCAGCTTCGGCCGGCCGGTCGAGCCGCCGGATGTCGGGGCCTTGGAGATCGGCGCGGTGGCGTCCGGCAGGTCCGAGTCATCGTCGGCCCCTCCTTGACTTGCATGGGCCGCGATGTCGGCGACGGTGACCAGCGGCCGGTCGATCTGGTGTTGGAAGTCAGCGATGACGATCGGCGTCTGGGCCAGCTCGATGATCGCCTCCAGCTCGCCCTTGGGCAGGCGGAAGGAGACCGGCTGCGGCGTCGCGCCCAGCTTCCAGATCGCATAGCAGGCCTCGACGAAGCCGATGCCGTTGGGCAGGCCCAGCGTCACGAGGTCGCCGTGCTTCACGCCGAGCGCGGCCAGGCCGCGCGCCAGGCGGTTGGTTCGCCGGTGCAGCTGCGCATAGGTGAGCGTGGTCTCGCCGCTCGACACCGCCGGCGCGTTCGGCTGGAAACGGGCGTGCTGCGCGAGCTTGGCGCCCAGCGAGATCATTTCGGCGGCTTCGATCGTCCCGAAGCTGGTCGCTCCGGAACCGGGGGTCTCTTCGGCCATAACGTCGTCCCAATGTCTGGCGGGTCTTTGGCGCCCGCCCGCTCAAGAAATCTTCGCAGGCCCGCCCAATGTTGGCGGGCGGCCACCTTCCCTATCTGATGGAGGCTCGGCAAGGCGCTTTTGAGGACGCAAGGATATGATGGACGGCAACGTCGCGGCGCTGTTCCAGGAACGCCAGGAGGGCACCCTGCCCGGCGAACTGGGCATCCAGTGGGACGAGGTGGCTGCCGGCCAGGCCAGCGGCCGCCTCACCGTCGAGCAGAAGCACATGGCGCCCAACGGCTTCCTGCACGCCGCCTCAGTGATCGCCCTGGTCGACTCAGCCTGCGGCTATGCCTGCGTGGCCAGCCTGCCGGAGGGCGCCGCCGGCTTCACCACCATCGAGATCAAGACCAACTACCTGGGCACCGCCCAGATCGGCGAGACCGTCGCCTGCACGGCGCGCCTGGTCCACGGCGGCCGCATGACCCAGGTCTGGGACGCCGAGGCGGTGAACCAGACCACCGGCAAGACCATGGCCCTCTTCCGCTGCACCCAGATGGTGTTGTGGCCGCGGTAGCTCTTAGATCCTCCCCCAGGGCGGAGCCCGATTGAGGGGGAGGTGGCTCGGCGCGTGAGCGTCGAGACGGAGGGGGTTCGAGCCCACGCTCGCGTGCCGCCGCCATGTTCCGCAGTCTTTCCCGATGTCGCTCCGGAGTGGGCTGCAACCCCCTCCGTCTCGCGGCTGCGCCGCGCGCCACCTCCCCCTCAATCCCGCTTCGCGCTGGGGGGGATCTGAGGGAACCCGGCTCTTGCTTCGGCGGGGTCGGATGAGTAGGTTCCGCGCCTCGCTCAGCGGACCCCCTTTCTAGCCGGGTCCGATACCGGCTCTGGAGAGGTGGCTGAGTGGTCGAAAGCACCGCACTCGAAATGCGGCGTGCCTTTACGGGCACCGTGGGTTCGAATCCCACCCTCTCCGCCAATCGTCAACCGATGAAATTGCAGTAGGGATTTCAGAGGTTTGTCGGGATGCCGCTGCAGCTGCGTACCCCGGCGAGTACCCCAATCGCGTACCCCGATCCGCCAGTTAGCGCTCCCCTCACTGGAGGTCGAACACCACACCGGCCGCCTGGAGAACTGCGGCCAGGGCGGCGAACCCAGCGGCCCTGCGGTTCCAGACAGCCTGAGCGCGCAGGTGACCAAGCTGGTCCGCCGTGTTGATCGTAAAGAAGCCCCCGGTGACCTCGGGTAGATTAAGGGGCGGCGGGACTTGGCGCGCTGACCTCCACCAGCAGAAACCTGCGCAAAGTCCAACCACTGTGGCGGCGACGTAGCATCCCATGCTGATCTTCATTGATGGCTTCCCTGGTCGGGCGAATGGGGCCGCCCGCAGCCGAGCGACCCCGTCCAACTCATCTGCTGCTCGACCGGATTTTCTGTTCGGCCTGGGCGAGCGCGGCCTTGGCCTCCATCAAAGCCTGGACCGCCTCCACCGCAGCCCGGCCGCTCAGGTAGGGCCCCACAGGAGGAAGGTCCGCCGCCGCCGCCGGGACAATGTGGTGGAAGGCGTATCCGTTGAGGACCTCGGCGACCCGGCCCGGATTGACCCCGAACCACGAGGCGATGTCATGCTGCCGGTCGCCCCGCAGTCGCATCCCCTTGATGATGGCGGCGTCGCTGCCCGTGAGATGGACGCCGCTCGGCTCGGCGCGGCGACGATAGGTTTCCCGCCCAGCCATCACGCGGCCGCCTTCTCAAGGGAGCGCTGTTCGGCGTCCGTCAGAGACATCCCCAGCTTGCTCTTGATGAACGTCTTGGTCGCGGAGCGGGCTTGGCGGTTGGAGACCACCGAGTTCGCCACGATGCAGACGTTCTGCCACTCCTTGTTTTGCTTGGACCAGTCGATTTCCTGGAGCGCGGCCAGCCGCTCTTTCCAGTTCGGATCGGCGGCCATGAGGTCAGCGCCAAGGCCGCCAAGCGCGCGGAGAACCGTGGAGTGCGAAGAGATGTGGGCGGCGCGAAGCTCCTGCGCGGACTTCTGGCCGTTCAGGACCTTTCGCCAATCCACCATGTTCTCGGCGACGGCCGACCAGTACTCTACCAGAAGCGTGGCGTTGGCCGCCTGCGTGGCGGCGCGCCTTTGGCGCGGCCTTGAGTTGCCCGGAGCGCCAAGCAAACTGGCTGCCATGAGATTTAAGCCGCCCTCTGCCGGGTCAACCCTTCCTCAACACCACTCAGACCAGTTCGATCTGCGCGTGGTGGTCGGCGGCTGCGGCCAGGCGTCGGTCGCGGGTCAACAGTGGCGCGTCGAGCGCCTCGGCCAGCGCAACATAGGTGGCATCATAGGCCGTCAGATTGTTCCGCAGATCCCAGATGCGCTGCAAAAGGAAGTCGTGCGGATATCGCCGTAGGGGCAGGTCCGCGAGGTCGGCGAGCGCCATACGGCCACGCTCGCCGTCGATGTCGCCGTTCGCGGCGTAGCGTCGGATCACCTGGGCGACTTCCACATCAAGCAGGTGCGGCGCGTGGAGCGTTTGCCCGGGGGCGAACAGGCGATCTTCCACGGCTTTTCCCGCCGGCGTGCGGAGCAGGGCTTCAAGCAGGGCCGAAGCGTCGACGACGATCACCCGCGGTCGCGCTCGGCTCGAACCGCTTCGGCCGGCGGCAGGGAAGGGGCCGTTTCCGAGCGGCTGCGCAAGCGCGCCCGCAATTCATCGATCGTCGGCCGTTCCGCCACCTGCCGGATCTCACTGAGCAGATAGTCGGACAGCGACATGCCGGCCAAGGCGGCGCGCGATTTGAGCTGGCGATGCAGCGCCTCAGGGACATTACGGATTTGGACCATCGATCCCATGTGCTGAGCATGCAAGCATGTGCCACACATGTCAACGCAAAGACCGCGCCCCGACCGGGCCAGCGCCCTCAGCGCGCCTCGGGCGCCTGTGAGTTGGCGACGGCTTCCAGCGCGGCCAGTTCATCGGCCGTCAGGCAGGCGGCGATGGACTCGATGGCGCGGTAGCGGTCGATGATCTCTCGCCCGAACGCGGTCAGCCGTGCGCCGCCCCCGTTGGAGCCGCCGACATGCGCCGCGATGACTGGGGTCTTGAACATGCGGTTGAGCTCGTCGAGCACCGTCCAGGCCCGCCGGAAGGTGAGGCCGTGCGCGCGGCCGGCGGCGCTGATCGAGCCTTTGGTCTCGATGAGTTCGAGCAGCCGGATGGCGTCGCCGCCGATGCGGGCCTCGGAGTCCAGCTCGATGCGAACGATGAGGCGCGCCACAGCGGGCTACTGAGGTTTGGGCTTGTCGGGCGCCGCCGAGGCCACGGCCCGCGTGGAGGGCAGGTCGTTCGAGGTCCAGCCGCCGCCCAGCGCGCGGACCAGGTTGACGCTGGCCTGCAGGCGGCGGTCCTCGACCTCAATGCCGACCCGCTGGGCCTGCAGGTCGGCGGCCTGGGCCGTGACCACGTCGAGATAGTTGGTGGCGCCCTCCTCGTAGCGGGCCAGCGCGGCGTCTTCGGTGCGCTTGGCGGCCAGAATCGCCGCGGACTGGTGGTTGGCTTCGACCGCCAGGTTGTTGAGGACCGCCAGGCTGTCCTCCACATCCTGGAAAGCGCGCAACACCTGGGCGCGGTAGGCGGCGCTGGCCTCGGACAGCTGGGCGCGGGCCGCCTCGACGCGGGCCTTGCGCAGGCCGCCGTCGAACAGGGTGAGGGCCGCCTCCGGCCCCAGCAGCCAGAAGGTGTTGCCGGGCGCCAGCAGGTTGGTGAAGGCGGTGTTCTGCCAGCCGCCGTCGGCCGCCAGGTCGATGCGCGGGAAGAAGGCCGCCCGCGCCACGCCGATGCGGGCGTTGGCCGCCGCCGCGCGCCGCTCGGCCGCCGCCACGTCCGGACGCCGCTGAAGCAGGGTCGAGGGCAGGCCGGTGGGTGTGTTCGGCAGGTTCAGGGCCACGGTCGCAGCTGGGATGGAGAAGCTCGACGCCGGCGTGCCGACCAGGCTGGCGATGGCGTGCTCCACCAGGGCGCGCTGGGCGGCGAGGTCGGAGACCTGCGCCTGGGTCGACTGCAGCTGGGTCTCGGCGCGGCTGACGTCGAGGTCGGAGACGAGGCCCTCGGTGAAGCGGTCGTGGGTGATGCCGTAGGCCTTGTCGTAGGCGACCACCGCGTCGTTCAGCAGGGCCGCTTCGGCGTCGAGGCTGCGCAGGCGCACATAGTCGTCGGCCAGGGTCGCCTGCAGGCTGAGGCGCACCGACTCCAGGTCCGCGGCGCTGGCCTGGGCCTCGGCGCGGCCGGCGGCGACCAGGTTGCGGACCCGGCCCCAGAGGTCCAGCTCATAGTCGGCGGCCAGGCCGATGGTGTCCCCCGAATAGATGTCCGGCTGGTTGGAGCCGCGCAGCGGACGATTGTTGGACTGGCGGTTGCGGGTGATCTCGACCCCGGCGCCCAGGGTCGGCAGCGACGCGGCGTCGGCCTGGCGGGCCAGCGCGCGGGCGGTGTCATAGCGCGCCACCGCCTCGGCCAGGGTCGGGCTCTCGGTCTCAAGCTGGGTTTCGTAGCGGTCGAGCAGCGGATCGCCATAGCCCTGCCACCAGGCGCCGCGGCGCAGCTGGTCGGCGGGGGTCGCCTGGGTCCAGGGGCCGGTCTCCTTGAAGGCGGTCGGCACGGTCACGGCGGGCGGGCGGTAGTCCGGGGCAAGCGAACAGGCAGCCAGCCCGGCCGCCGCTGTCAAAGCCAGGGCTGTGCGCAGTGGCCTCATCCCCGGCCGGCCTTGGCCGGCGCGGCGACGCGCACCTTCTCGCCGTCTTCCAGGGAGTCCGGCGGGTTGTTGATCACGCGCTCGCCAGGGCTCAGGCCGGTGGCGATCTCGACGCTGGCGCCGAGGTCGTGGCGGATGGTGATGTAGCGCAGGTGGGCGCGGCCCTGGGCGTCGACGACGCCGACCGCCATGCCCTTCTGCCGGAACATCAGCGCGCTCGCGGGCAGGCGCAGGGTCCCTTGCGCGGAAGGCGCGAGCTTGAAGGTCGCCTGGGCGTAGTCGCCGGGCTTCAACGCCTGGTCCGGATTGTCGATCTGCAGCTCGGCGGTGAGCGCGCCGGACTGGGCCCCGACCGCCTCCGAGGTGCTGGCGAGCTTTGCGTTGAACACGCGGCCGGGGAATTCCGGAACGGTGACGCTGGCCTCCATGCCCGGCGTGAGCTGGGAGGAATAGGCCTGCGGCACGTGGACATAGATGCGCAGGCGATGGACGTCGGCGACGGTGAAGAGGCCCGGGTCGTTGGGGGTCCCGGCGGCGACCAGGGCGCCGACGTGGGCGGTGCGCGCCGTCACCACGCCATCGAAGGGCGCGACGATCCGCTTGAAGGATTCCAGGGCCTGCAGGCGGTCGACGTCGGCCTTGGCGGCCTGCACGTCGGCGCTGCGCTCGACGAAGTCGCCGGTCTTCTCGTCGGTCTCCTGCTGGGAGACGGCGTTCTTGGCCAGCAGGCGGGCCCAGCGGTCGGCGGAGGTCTTGGCGACGCCCTGCTTGGCGGTGGCGGTGGCCAGCGCCGCCTTGGCCTGGGCGAGTTGCTGGTCGAGGTCCGGGGTGTCGATGTCGGCGAGCAGTTGGCCGGTCTTCACATGGGCGCCGATGTCCACGTCCCACTTGCGGATGTAGCCGCTGACCCGCGGATGGATGGCGGCGACGTCGTTGGCCTGGACGTCGGCGGGCAGCACCAGGGGCTCGGCGGCGGTGTCGGCAGCGGGCGCGATCAGCTCGACGGTCGGGATCGCCGAGACGGCGGCCGTAGTCTTCAGGCTGGCGCTGGCGACGCCGCGGGTAATGACGCCGCCGATCACCGCGAGGGCGGCGATCGCGACGGCTGCGACGCCCGCCGGCTTCAGCCAACGCTGGGCGCCGCGATGCAGCACCTCGGGCGTGTAGTGGTCGTTCGCAGCCGCTTCGCCGGCGGGACGCGCTGGCGGGTCAGACGGCATAGGCTTCTCCTGGATCGGGGTTGTGGTCCGGGGCGGGATTCGGCGCCGCGGCGGCGGCCTTGCGGTGGACGAGGCTGAAGACGACGGGCACGAACAGCAGGCTGGCGACGGTGGCGAACATCAGCCCGCCGATCACCGCGCGGCCCAGGGGCGCGTTCTGCTCGCCGCCTTCGCCGAGCCCCAAGGCCATGGGCGCCATGCCGATGATCATCGCCAGCGCCGTCATCAGGACGGGCCGGAAGCGGGTGAAGCCGGCCTCCAGCGCGGCCACCAGGCCGTCGCCGGTGGCGGCCAGCCGCTCACGGGCGAAGCTGACCACCAGGATCGAGTTCGCCGTGGCCACGCCCATGCACATGATCGCCCCGGTCAGCGCCGGCACCGACAGCGGCGTGCCGGTGATGAACAGCATCCAGACGATGCCGGCCAAGGCCGCGGGCAGGGCCGTGATGATCACGAACGGGTCCGCCCAGGACTGGAAGTTCACGACGATCAGCAGGTAGATCAGCACGATCGCGCCCACGAGGCCGAGGCCCAGGCCAGTGAAGGCGGCGTCCATAGTGCCGACCTGGCCGCGCAGGCTGATGGTGGCGCCGTTCGGCGCATCCTTGGCGGTCTCCTTCAGGACCTTGCGGATCTCCGCCGCCACGCCGCCGAGATCGCGGCCCTGGGTCGTCGCGTAGATGTCGAACGAGGGCTGGATCGCGTAGTGCGAGACCACCGCATCGGCCTCGCCGCGGTTCAGCGTCGCCACCCCGCCCAGGATCTGCAGGTCGCCCGGCTTGCCAGAGCTCAGCGGCATGTTCTCCAGCTTGGACAGCGAATTGACGTCCTGTTGCGGGCTCTGGATGACGATCGGGTAGGAGACGCCGTTCTTGGGGTTCAGCCAGAAGGCCGGCGAGGTCTGGAAGCTGCCGGCCAGCGAGGTGACCATGGTGTTGGTGACGTCACGCTCGCTCAGGCCCAGCCTGTCGGCCTGCGAGCGGTCGACGGCGACGTTGAGCTGCGGATAGTGGGTCGACTGCTGCAGGCGCACGTCGGCCAGGCCGGGGATGGCGCGCAGCTTTTGCAGGAGCTCCCCGGCGTAGGCCTCGTTGGCCGCGCGGTCCGGCCCAGCCACCTGGACATCGATGGGGGCCGGCGCGCCGAAGTTCAGGATCTGGCTGATGATGTCGGCGGGCAGGAAGGAGAACACCGAGCCCGGGAAACGCTGCGGCAGCTCGCGGCGCAGCTGCGCCATGAAGTCCGCGGTCGGGCGGTGCTTGTGGGTGAGCGTGATGTAGATGTCGCCGTCCTGCGGGCCGATGCCGCCGGTGTTGGAATAGGCCCGATTGATGCCGCTGACCGGCAGGCCGATGTTGTCGACGATGGTCTCGAGCTGGTCCGGCGGAACGATCTGGCGGACGGCCTGCTCGACGCGGTCGAACTCGGCGGCGGTATCTTCGATGCGGGTGCCGACCGGGGCGCGGACGTGCAGGATCATCGCCCCGGAATCGATGTTCGGGAAGAAGTTGGAGCCGAGCATCGGCATCAGCAAGAACGAGGCCAGGACGACGGCCATGAAGCCGATCAGGAACCTGGGCCGGCGGCTCAGCGCCAGGGCCAGGACGCCGCGGTAGCTCTCGCGGACCTTGGAGAAGCGCGCCTCGAAGGCGTGCTGGAAGCGGACCAGCGGATTGCGCGAACCCCTGGCCGCCGCGCCGCCGTGCGACTCCATCAGATATTCCGCATGGCCGCCGTGGTGCGGCTTCAGCAGGTACATGGCCATGGTTGGGACCAGGGTCCGCGACAGGATGAACGAGGCGATCATCGCGAACATCACCGCCTCGGCCATGGGCACGAAGAGGAAGCCCGCCACACCCTGCAGGAAGAACATCGGCACGAAGACGATGCAGATGCAGAGCAGCGAGACGAAGGCCGGGGTGACGATCTGCGCGGCCCCGTCGAGGATGGCCGTCCGGACGTCCTTGCCCTGCTCCAGATGCCAGTTGATGTTCTCGATCGTAACCGTGGCGTCGTCGACCAGGATGCCGACGGCGAGCGCCAGGCCGCCCAGCGTCATGATGTTCAGGGTCTGGCCCAGCGCCGACAGCGCGGCGATCGACGACAGGATCGCCAGCGGGATCGAGGTGGCGATGATCACCGTCGAGCGCCAGGACCCCAGGAACAGCAGGATCATCAGGCTGGTGAGCGCCGCGGCGACCACGCCCTCCTTCACGACGCCGGAGATCGCCGCCTTCACGAACAGGGACTGGTCGTTGAGGAGCGCGATATGCAGCGACGGCGGCAGCGCGGCCTGCAGCTTGGGCAGCAGCGCCTTCACCCCGGAGATGATCGACAGCGTCGAGGCCGAGCCGCTCTTCAAGACGCTCATCAGCACCGAGCGGCGGCCGTCCACGCGCACCTCGTTACGCTGCGGCGGATAGCCGTCGCGGACGTGGGCGACGTCGCGGATGTAGATGGTGGCGCCGTCCACGGACTTGATCGGCAGGTCGTTCAGGGCGTCGACCGCCTCGGGGCTGTTGTTGAGTTTCACGAAATATTCGAAGGACCCGACCTTGGCCGTGCCCGCCGGGATGATCTGGTTCTGGGCGGCGAGCGCATTGGCCACATCCTGCGCCGACAGGCCCTTGGACTGCAGGGCGGTCGGATCGAGGTCGATCTGGATCTGGCGTTCCTTGCCGCCGTAGGGCGAGGGGATCGAGGTGCCGGCCACCGACGCCAGCGCCGGGCGGATCAGGTTCTGGCCGGTGTCGAACAGCGCCTGCTCGCCCATCGTCGGGCTGGACAGGGCGAGCTGCAGGATGGGGACGGTGGAGGCGTTGTAGTTGAGGATCTGCGGCGGGGTGATGCCAGGCGGCAGCTGCTTCAGCACCGTCTGCGACAGCGAGGTCACCTGGGCGGTGGCGGTGCGGATATCGACCGTCGGCTGGAAGAAGATCTTCACAATGCCGATGCCGGGCAACGACTGGCTCTCGATATGCTCGATGTCGTTGACCGACGAGGAGAGCTACCGCTCGTAGTAGTAGATCACCCGGCCGGACATGTCGTCGGGCGGCAGGCCGCGATAGGTCCAGACCACCGCGATCACCGGGATGCGGATTTCCGGGAAGATGTCAGTGGGCGTGCGCAGGGCCGCCAGCGGGCCCAGCAGCAGGATCAGGATCGCCAGCACGACGAAAGTGTAGGGACGCCGTAAAGCGAGCCGCACGATCGCCAGCATCCAGGAAACTCCGCGCTTGGACACATCGATCCCCGCCAGCGGAGGGGTCCGCTGGCCAAGGGTCTGATATGCTGCGGAACCTAGTGGGACGGACGCCCTGATCGAGTGAATAAAATTTCACCGCTGAGCGGCGTAAATTACTTCTCTAAAACAGAGGCTTAGTACGACGGTCGACACTCGATGACCACCCGCAATCCAGGCTCGGATTCCTGCAGTTCCAGCCGGAAGCGATGCAGCCGCACGATCGCCGCGACGATGCTCAGGCCCAGGCCCGAGCCTGGCGTCAGCCGGTCCCGCTCGCTGCGGTAGAAACGTTGCAACACTGCCGTGCGTTCGCCGGGCGGCACGCCCGGGCCATTGTCCTGCACGATGATCCGCGGCCCAGCGCCGCCGGCCTCCAGCTCCAGACGGACCCGGCCGCCCTCGCCGGTGAACTTGATGGCGTTGTCGAGCAGGTTGCTCACCGCCTCGAACAGCAGCTTGGGATCCGCCTCGACGATGGCGGGGTGCGGCGCCGAAACCGACAGCTGCACGCCGGCCTCCTCCGCGAGCGGCTGGTAGAGCTCACCGGCCTGCTCGAGGATCCTGCCCAGCTCGGTCGCCGTGAAACCGGCGCTGCGCGCGCGGGTCTCAAGCTCGGAGATGCGCAGGATGGCGATGAATCGCTCCAGCACCTCGTCGAGCTCGGCGGTGACGCGACCGATGTCGGCGGGATCGACCTTGGGGGATTGCGCCAACCGGTGAAGCTGGGCGCGGGCGCGGGTCAGCGGCGTACGCAGGTCGTGGGCGATGGTGTCGCTGGAGGTCTTCACCTCGGCCATCAGCCGTTCGACCTCGCCCAGCATGTAGTTCACCGTGCCCGCGAACATGTCGAGCTCGTCGCCCTGGCCGCTGAAGGGCATGCGCCGTCGCAAGTCCCCGGCGGCGATGTCGTGGCTCGCCGCCTGCAGCAGCCGCAGCCGCCGCAACGGGCCGAGGCTCAGCGCGACGCCGCAGGCGAGGCCCGCGACGACGATGAGGACCCCGCTCCAGATCAAGGCCGAGGCGATGATCCGCCGGATTTCCCGCAGTTGGCTGATATCGCGCCCCACCACCAGCACCTCGCCCGACGGCAGGCGGCGGGCGAGCAGGCGGGTCGCCGCCGGGAAGTCGGCGGAGGCCGCCGCCTCGATCGGCCGTCCGCCCGGCTGCAGGGCCGCGGGCAAGACGCGCAGGTTGCCGGTGATCTTCGATCCGTCGGCGGCGAACAGCGCGAAGACGCTGGCCCGGCCGTTGACGAGCAGGGCGTCGTTGATGGTCTGGCGCAGCGCCGAGGGCGGCAGGGTCATCTCGGCGCTGGCCTGGGCGTCGAGGATCCGGTCGACCCGCTGAGTCAGATAGACAGCCGAGCGCACATAGACGAGGGCCAGGAGGGCGACGGCGCCGACCGTGAACAGCAGGCCGTAAAGCAGCGAGAGCCGGAAGGTCGAAGTCCGCCAGACCTCGCTAAGGCGCATACAGCATATAGCCCTGGCCCCGCTCGGTGCGGATCAGAGGCAGGAGGCCGGGGCCGTCGATCTTCCTGCGCAACTTGCCGACATGGACGTTGATCAGATTGGTGCCGGGGTCGAAATAGTACTCCCAGACCTTCTCGAAGATCATACGCCTTGTAAGCAGCTGGCCGGCGTTGCGCATCATGAATTCCAGAAGCTGGAACTCCATGGGCAGGAGCTCGATGCGCCGCTCGCCGCGGACCGCCTCGTGCTTGACCAGGTCCAGTTCCAGGTCGGCGACGCGCAGGCGCACTTCGGCGCCCGAGGTGCGGTGGCGGCGCAGCAGCACCTCCAGGCGCGCGACCAGCTCCTTGGGCGCGAACGGCTTGATCAGATAGTCGTCGCCGCCGGCGCGCAGGCCGTCGACACGGTCGTCCACATCGCTGAGCGCGCTGACCATCAGGACCGGGGCGTCCGAGCCCGCATCGCGCAGGGCCTTGATCAGAGCCAGACCGTCGAGGCCCGGCAACATGCGGTCGAGCGTGATCGCGTCGAATTGCTCGGTCATGGCCGCTTCCAGCCCGGCCGGCCCGTCGAACCGCCTCAGTGACTCGAACCCGCTGGCGGCCAGGCAGGCCGTGATCTCTTCGGCGGTCTGCGGATCGTCCTCGATCACCAGGATTCTAGGCATGGCCTAGCCGAATCTGAGGCTGGCGATGTCGAGGACATGCATGACGCGGCGGTGGCCTCCTGCCCCATGCGCGGTCGCCGGGGCTCATTGCATGACATGCTGTGACGCGAAGAGGGCCGAATCCAGGCTGGCCACGCATTTCGCGAAACTGCCGTTGATCGGATCGTACCCCACGCGCGCGCAGGCCATCTGTTCGCGCCGGCGGACCTCGTCGAAGGAGGCGTTGAAATAGGACCTAGCGGGCGGCGTCAGGCCCGCGGTGTCGATCCGCGCGATCGCGGCGTCGGCCGCGGGCGCCCCGTGGTCGGAGACCGTCGACAGTTCGCAGACCGGAAGGCCGGGGTCGCCGGCGGCCAGCCCCTTGCCGAGGCAGGCGCGACGGGCCTCGTCCAGCGCCACGCCATGGGCGCGGCCCTGGCTCAGGGTCACGGCGGAGCTCGAAAGGTTGGCGACGCAATCGGCGGAGAGGCCAAGTCCATCCGGAATGCCCATGACCGAGCGGCAGATCTGATGCACCTGCGCCAGCTGCGCGGGAGCCAGGCGCAGGGGGTTATAGGGGCCCGCGGTGGCGCAGCCCGCAATCGCGGCGATGGAGACAACGCCGATCAACAGGCCGGCCGCGACGCGACCGCCTGATAGGGATGAGAGTTTGGCAGGTTTGGGCATGATCGCGCCGCCGGTCTGAGGTGACTCAATCGGCGAGCGAGGCCGTCGAGCGGCCTGAAAACTATCGCTCGATCAGAGGCGAGCCAGTGAAATAAGTTTCACCGCCGTGATCCCCACCTCAGGCGAACGGCAGCCTGAACCCCGGCCCATAGATCCAGCCTTCAGCGATATAGAAGCCCGTTTCCACGCTGGGGGCGCCGACCGGGCCCCAGATCCAGCCGCCCGCAACCCAATGCTGGGTGTCCATGTCGGCCGCGCCGTCCGGGCCCCAGATCCAGTTGTCAGCGATCCAGAACTTGCCGTTCTGCTCGGACTGGCTGCTGTAGATCCAGCCGTCCTGGATCCAGGCGACGGGGACGATCTTCGCGTTTCGCGTCACCTGGGTCTCACTCGCACCTTCACCTGGCCAGTTCCCCCAGGATAGCCGCCGCGCCGGAGCCGGGACAGCGCCGAGGATGACGGCGGCGCGGCTCAAGCCCTAAGGTCGGCTGCAGGTCGGGGAGAACTTCAGCGATGGGCAAGGAACGGCTGACGGCGTTCACCGATGGGGTGGTGGCGATCATCATCACCATCATGGTGCTGGAGCTGAAGGTTCCGCACGGGACGGCGCTGACCGACCTTATCTCCATCCTGCCGGTGTTCCTCAGCTATGTGCTGAGCTTCATCTACGTCGGCATCTACTGGAACAACCACCACCATATGCTGACCCTCTGCCGGACGGTCACCGGGCCGATCCTGTGGGCCAACATGTATCTGCTGCTCTGGCTCTCGCTGGTGCCCTTCGCCACGGCCTGGATGGGCGAGAATCAGCTCTCGGCCGGTCCGGTGGCGCTCTATGGCGGCGTGCTGATCATGAACGCGTTGGCCTACACCATGCTGATGACGATGCTGATCCGCCACGAGGGGCCGGACTCGGCCCTGGCGCAGGCCATGGGCCGCGATTTCAAAGGCAAGGTCTCGCTCGTCGCCTACGCCGCCGCCCTGGTGCTGGCCTTCGTCCAGCCGATCGCCTCGGTGGCGATCTATGTGATCGTGGCCGCCGTCTGGTTCATTCCCGACCGCCGGGTGGAGCGGACGCTGGGCGCATCCTGAAGCAGCGCGCTCCACCGCCACATCGCAGTCAAATTCTGATGATTTCAGGATGTGTAGCAGCGCGTCCGTCCCGATCGATGTCGTGACGCCGCACTGAAACGGCTCCCCTCGGCATTGGAATGTGTATCCGGCGATGAAAGTTCCAGGCGTGCTTCCGGCTAAGCTTAATCGACTCGTCGAAAAGCGCGATTCACCGCCGAGAAGCTTGGCTGTTCTGGCTGTCGCCGTCCTGTCCGCCGCCATTTCACTGGGCATCGCCGAGGCCGCGGTGCGCGCCGAGAGCCACGGTCCGGGCCCACATACCCTCGCCGCCAGCCTGACCTCCGGTTCCTCGCCGGCCCAGCTGACCGTCAGGACCCGCCTGGTCTGGGAAGGCGCGGACCTCGACGGCGACGGCCAGGCCGACATCGCCAATCCCACCGGCCAGGCGCCGCGCGGCGAGGACGCCTATGGCGAGGGCCGCTTCCATGCCTCGCGCGACGGCGGCGAGCGCGAGCACGAAGGCGTCGACTACGTCGCCACCGCCGGTCAGAGCGTGGCCGCGCCGATCAGCGGCTATGTCTCGAAGATCGGCCTCGCCTACCCCGACGACCAGACGCTGAAGTTCGTCGAGATCGAAAACCCCGCCCTGCACCTGACGGCGCGCGCCTTCTACGTCGATCCGGATGTGGCGGTGGGCGACGCGGTGGCGGTGGGCCAGCCGATCGGCCACGCCCACAGCTTGCAGCAGCGCTATCCCCTGGGCATCACCGATCACGTCCACCTGGAGATCGCCGAGAAGGGCCGCAAGATGGACGCCGCCACCCTGATCACAGCGCACGCCGAAACCGACCGGACGGCGGCCGACTGACTCCCGCGCGCTTCGCTTGTCAGCCGGTCCGGAACATCGTTCAGTGACCGCGGGGCGAGTTCGGGGGAACGGCGTGGCGGCGATCGATCTGAAGGCGGCCCCTCGGCCGGTGACGTTCGGCAACGGCGTCGTGGCGCTGTTGGCGCTGGCGATCTTCATCAACTACGTCGACCGCGGAAACCTGGCCACCGCCGCGCCGCTGATCAAGGACGAGCTTCATCTGTCGGCCAGCAGGATCGGCCTGCTGCTCTCGGTGTTCTTCTGGACCTATGTGCCGGGCCAGATCCTGGCGGGCTGGCTGGTCGAGAAGATCAACGCCTACCGCACCTATGCGCTGGGCCTGGCGCTCTGGTCGATCGCCACCGCGCTGACCGGCGTGGCGAGCGGCTTTTCGATGCTGATCGCGCTGCGCCTGCTACTGGGGGTCGGCGAGAGCGTGGCCTTCCCCTGCTCGTCGCAGCTGATCGCCCAGCACCTGCCGCAACACCGCCTGGGCGTGGCCAACGGCCTGACGGCCATGGGCCTGTCGCTGGGGCCTGCGTTCGGCACCTTCGCGGGCGGCCTCTTCATGGCCCACTACGGCTGGCGGAACCTGTTCCTGTTCTTCGGCCTCGCCTCGCTCTTGTGGCTCTGGCCGTGGCTCGCCTCGACGCGCCACCTGTCCAAGGCCCACGACGACGCGCCGAGGATCGACCGCGCCCCGCCGTTCCGCGAAATCCTTAGGAAACGCGAGGCGTGGGGCGCCGGGATCGGCCATTTCTGCAACAACTACGCCTTCTATTTCGTGATCTCCTGGCTGCCGCTCTACCTGGTGAAGGCCCGCGGCTTCACCGTGCCGCAGATGGCCGAGCTGGGCGGGCTGATCTACGTCACCTACGCGGCCAGCTCGATGGTCGCCGGCTGGCTATCGGACCGCTGGCTGGCGGCGGGCGGATCGGTAACCCTGGTGCGCAAGACCATCATCGTCAGCGGCCACGCGACCATCGCAATCGCCATGCTGGGCTGCATGTTGGGCAGCGCGCCTGTGGCCACCGCCAGCCTGTTCCTGGCCGGCGTCGCCTTCGGCTTCAATGCGCCGTCGCTCTACGCCATCGGCCAGACGCTGGGCGGCAAGGTCGGCGGCGGCAAGTGGATCGCCTTCCAGAACTGCATTGGCAACTTGGCGGGCATCGTCGCGCCGATCGTCACCGGCTTTGTCGTCGACCGCACCGGCCAGTTCACCTGGGCCTTCGCGGTCGCCGGCGCCGTGGCCTTCGGCGGGGTGATCTGCTGGGGGCTGGTGGTGGGCAAGATCGCGCCGCTCGCCTGGGCCGCAGCGCCCGCCGCGGTCTGACGCCACGCTCGCATAAGCGTCGCCTTGGCGACATAAGGGGTAGCCTCGGATGCAACCTTTGCCGTGGCGGCGGGTTTAGTGCCGAGCGTGTCCGCGACCCTTAGGAGATATCTCGTGCGCAACAAATTTCTCGCGGCCCTGGTGTGCTCGGCGCTCGCCGTGAGCGCCGTCGTCCCCACCGTCGCCCAGGCCGAACGCCACCGGGTGAAGGTCTGCCGTGATGTGAGCAGCCGGGGCGCGCGCAACACCGGCACCGTCGTCGGCGCCGTCGCCGGCGGTCTCGCGGGCAACGCGCTCTCGCACGGCGGCGGCAAGACCGGCGGAACGATCATCGGCGCGGGCCTTGGCGCCGTCGCCGGCCACCAGATCGCCAAGCACAACGACACCCACGTCCGGTGCCACTGGGAATACCGCGGCTAGAGCTTTTGTCTAGTCGCTCTTCCTGATCGCCTGACTTGATCCAAGTCAGGCGGGAAACGCTCGCTAGCGCTGGCGGCAGAGCCAGCGGGCCCGGTGGTTGTTCAGCGGATTGTCGACCCAGCCGGTGATCCTCGGGTTCACCAGGCTGCGACTGACGCTGAAACCCACCGGCGCCATGCCCTCATCGTCCAGCATCAGCTGTTCGGCCCGCTTCAGGATTTGGGCGCGACGGCCGGCGTCGGCCTCATGGTCGGCCTGTAGCAGGAGCGCGTCGTAGACGGGGTTCTTATAGTCGCCGTAGTTCTGCGCGCCGGTGTCGGATTTCAGCAGGCCCAAGAAGGTCATCGGGTCGTTGAAGTCGGCGTACCAGCTCATGTAGCCCACCTGGAAATCCCGGTCGCGATAGGCGGCGAAGGCGATCTGGCCCTCGTTCTGGGCGATCGTCGCCTCGACGCCGATGGCGCGCCAATCGGCCTGGATGGCCTCGGTGACCAGCAGGGTCTCGCTGGCGTTGGCGACCTTGATCTCCAGCTTCAGCGGATGGGCGGGCGTGAAGCCGGCCTGGGCCAGCAGGGCCTTGGCCTCGATCTGCCGTTGGGCCAGCGGCTCGCTCGCCCAGCGCGCCGCGGCGCCATAGGCGTAGTTGTGCACCCCGGGCGGCACGAAGCTGTAGGCCGGGACCTGACCGGCCCGTTGCAGCTTGCCGGTGATGAAGTCGCGGTCGATCGCCTCCGACAGCGCCCGGCGCACCCGGATATCCTGCAGGGATTTCACGTCGCGGGTGTTGAACGACAGATAGTAGGTGGCCAGCACCAGGGCCGGGCGCGCATAGCCCGGCATGACCGCCTGGATGTGCTGCAACCGGTTCGACTGGAAGGTGGTGTTGATGTCCAGCTCGCCGCGCTGCACCCGCCGCTCGGCCGAGACCACGTCGGCGGTGGGGTAGTAGTTGATCCGGTCGACGCAGACGTGGGCCGCATCGAAGAACTGCGGGTTCTTGGCCAGACGGACGTAGTCGCCGAGCCGCCAGGCCGCGAGCGTGTAGGGGCCGTCCGAGACATAGGTTCCTGGGGTCACCCACCTGTCGCCGGCCTTCTCCACCACATGCCGCGGCACGGGATAGAAGCTCTGGTGCATCAAGAGTTCCGGCAGATAGGGCGCCGGATGCTCCAGGGTGAGTTCGAGGGTGTGGGCGTCGATCGCCCGGACGCCCACCGCCGACAGCGGCGCCTTGCCGTCGTTCACCGCCTGGCCGTTCTTCAGCAGCGTGACGAGGTAGGCATAGATCGAGGCGGTCTTCGGATCGAGGATCCGGCGATAGGAATAGACGAAATCGTCGGCGGTCAGGGGAACACCGTCCGACCACTTCGCGTCGCGGAGCCTGAACGTCCAGGTCAGGCCGTCGGGGCTGGTCGTCCAGGACTGCGCCACCCCCGGCTGCGGCGAGCCGTCCGCCGCCTCGGTGGTCAGGCCCACCATCAGGTCGCCGATGATCCGGCCCTCGGTGATCAGGTTGGCGGTCTGCGGATCGAGGGTGAGCGGCTCGGTCTCGTTGCCGTACTCCAGGCAGACCTGACCGGCCGGACAGGCGGGCCGCTGGACCTTGCCCTGGCAGCCGGCCAGCGCCAGCGCCGCGACGACGAACAAGAGCAACGGCATGCGCAAGAGGCGGCGTCTCCCCAGACCTGGCGCCATCACGCCATCGCGCCGGGAGAAATGTCGAGGCGCCTCAGTGCAGGCGGAATTCGCCGTCCAGAGCGCGCAGCTCCGCCGGCTTGATCAGCCGGCAGTGGCCCACCGTGACCTTGAACAGCGGGCCGTCGAGGGTGCGGATCCAGAAATCCAGGAAACCCTTGAGCTGCGGAAACTCCGGGAACAGGTCGTAGTCCTGCCAGAGATAGCTCTGCAGCAGCGCCGGATGGTCGGGCATGCGGTAGAGGATCTCGGCGGTGGTCAGGCCGTAGCCTTCCATCTGCCTGCGGAACTCCGGTGACGCTTGCATGCGACTGCTCCGAAACGCTCTCTACACGCCCCAAGCGTAAGCATGATTCGAAGATAAGGTTCCGAAAAAACAGTATCTTAGCACTCACCAAGCGGGACTGCTGCTTAGGGCTTGGGGATCAACCTGACCGGGATCGGCGGTGCAATCGGCGTCCAGGCCAGCGCGGCAATGACGTCATTGCTCTCCCGCGCCTCGCGGCCTTCCGCCAGCGACCAGGTGATGTGGAAGGTCCCACCATCCGGCCGCGAGGGACCGCCGCCGATGGCCACCACCAAGGCCTGGACGCCCACGCCATCGTCCGCCACGCCGACGATCTCGCCCAACGTTTCGGCCGGCGGCGCGGCGGCGGCGCCGAACTTCAGCGTCACGTGATGGGCCACGACGACTGGATAGCGCGGCGGGATGCGGGCAAGCAAAACCTCGCGTGCAGCCGGGTCGACCAGCCAGCCGGTGTAGACATGGGTCGGGTCGGCCATGGGTGTCGAATCGCGGTTGGCGCCTGTCGCTTCCGGGTTATCGTCGTTCAGATGACCGCCCAGCAAGCCTGACCATAGGTCAGGCTCAGGTTGGAAAACAGGCGAACCCAATCCATAGCGGATTGGGTTCGTGGGGCGGCGTCCGGAGGATGGCCCATGAAGTTCACCTGGTTCAACCTGATGCCGTGGCCCTATCTGCCGGACGACTTCCGGGAGAAGAACCGCTCGGTCTGGGTGGATATCGACCAGAAGCTGTTCGACCCGGCCAAGAGCCACGAGGTCTACAACACCTACATGGACCTGCTGGAATACGCCGACGCCCTGGGCTTCGACGGCGTGGGGGTGAACGAGCACCATCAGAACGGCTACGGCATCATGCCCAGCCCCAATATCATCGCCGCCGGCCTGGCGCGCCGCACGAAGGACGCGGCCATCGTGGTGCTGGGCAATTCCATCGCGCTCTACAACCCGCCGATCCGCGTGGCCGAGGAGTTCGCCATGCTGGACTGCATTTCCGGCGGGCGGCTGGTGGCGGGGTTCCCAGTCGGGACCTCGATGGACACCAATTATTGCTACGGCCAGATCCCCGGCCTGACGCGGGAGAAATATCAGGAAGCCCACGACCTGATCATCAAGGCCTGGACGACGCGCGAGCCCTTCGCCTGGAACGGCCGCTACTCGAAGCTGCGGCACGTCAACATCTGGCCGCGCCCGATCCAACAGCCGCATCCGCCGGTGCATATCCCCGGCGGCGGATCGGTGGAGACCTACGACTTCTGCATCGACAACACCTATAGCTACTCCTACCTCAGCTTCTCCGGCTACCTGCGGGCCCAGGCGCTGATGAGCGGCTACTGGAAGCGGGTGGAAGAGCGCGGGGTCGACAAGAGCCCCTATCGCGCCGGCTTCGCCCAGACGATCCTGGTGGCCGACACCGATGAAGAGGCCGAGCGGCTCTATGCCGAGCACGTCAGCTATTTCTACAACCGCTGCCTGCACGTCTATCCGGGCTTCGCCGACGCGCCCGGCTACCGCACCATCAAGACCATCCAGTCGGGCGCGCTCAGCCAGTACGCCCCGCCGCGCGGCGGCTATGCGACGCTGAGCTGGAAGGATCTGGTGGAGGGCGGCCACGTGATCGCCGGGTCGCCGGAGACGGTGCGCCAGCGGATGGAGGCGCTCTGCAAGGGCCTCAACGTCGGCAACATCTTCTGCCTGATGCACGTGGGGAACATGCCGGCCGACAAGTGCATGTATTCCACGAAGCTGTTCGCCGAGAAGGTGATGCCGAAGCTGCGCGGCATGTTCCCCGATTGGGCCGACGACAACCGCTTCTGGACCACGCCGCTGGACAAGCGGGTGACCGCCGGGCGGCTGCCGAAGGAAGCGCCGAGCGCCGCCGATCTCCGCAAGACCTATGCTCTGGAGGCGGGGGAATGATCGAGCTCAAGACCGTCCAGACGGCCCACGTTCCGGTCCGCTATTTCGAGGGCGGCTCAGGCCCCGATCTCGTCTTCCTGCACGGCGCCGGCGGGGTGACGGCCGAGGATCCGTTCCTGAACGCCCTCGCCGCCAAGCACCACGTCTACGCCCCGCTGATCCCGGGCTACGGCGACTCGGAGGAAGCGCCCGAGATCCGCGACATGCTGGATTTCACCCTGCACAGTTGGGATGTGGTCGAAGCGTTGGGGTGCAAGGACCCGATCCTGGTCGGCCACTCCATGGGCGGGATGATCGCCGCGGAGATGGCCGCCGTCGCGCCGAACGACCTGACGCGCCTGGCGCTGATCGCCCCGGCCGGCCTATGGGACGACGATCATCCGGTGGTCGACATGTTCTCGACCCTGCCGTTCGAGATGCCGCAGCTGCTGTTCCATGACGCCGAGGCCGGCGCGGCCATCCTGACCGCCGGGCGCAACGTCGAGGACCCGGGCTTCCTGCAGGCCTATCTGGTGACCAACGCGCGCCAGCTCGGCATGGCCGGGCGGATCCTGTTCCCGATCCCGGAACGTGGGCTCAGCCAGCGCCTCTACCGGATCAAGGCCAGGACGGTGATCGTCTGGGGCGACTCGGACCGGATGATCCCGCCCACCTACGCCCACGCCTTCAAGAAGGGCATCGCCGGCGCCCAGCTGGTCTCGATCCCCGAGGCCGGCCACATGATCATCGTCGAGAAGACGGCGGCGGTGGTGGAGGCGATTTCGACCCTCGGCTAGCCCGACCCACGATCGTCATCCTCCGGGCAGCCGCAGGCTGATCCGGGGGACCCAAGCCGAGTTGCAGAACGGGCGAGGCCGCATGGGTCCCCCGGATCGCCTCTTCGGGCGACCGGAGGATGACGAGGCTTTTGTGGGAAGCCGGCGCTTATTCTGCCTTCGGCTTTTTCAGCCTGCGCTTGTTGATGTGCGCCGCCGGCGCCGGGCCGCCGCGTTCGGGAGGCGCGCCGCGGAAGTAGTGGCGTTGCCAGGATTCCTTAAGCGTCTCCGCGTCGCCCTCGTTGAGCTTGCGATTGAACTCGCTGCGTGAGGTCGACCAGGCCTCGTACTGCGCCTTGAGGTCCGGCTCGGAGTCGAGGGTGCGGACCACCGGGACGACGGCGTCCGCCCGGCTGTGCTCGACCACATTGATGAAGCAGAAGGGCTCGTCCTTCTCGAACCGCACCCGGCCGGGCGCCGTGAACAGCCAGTTCATCGTGAAGGGGAACGGCAGCCAGTCGGTCTCCACCAGCCCGTCCAGGGCCTGGATGCCATGCTTGATGTGGTTGGGTGGTCCCGACACCGAGAGCGCCCAGCCCGGCGGGGTTCGGAACAGGTAGCCGGTGTGGAAGGTGAGCGTCGCATAGGCGAAGTGCGACATGACGAAGCCGGCGGTCTCCTGCCCCGGTTTGTCCGGGACGATCGCGATGTCGGTGGTGGCGTCGCCGCCGTTCCACTCGGCGGTGAAGCCGAAGGGG
Organism: Phenylobacterium sp.; assembly: GCF_036264965.1. Lineage (GTDB taxonomy): Bacteria > Pseudomonadota > Alphaproteobacteria > Caulobacterales > Caulobacteraceae > Phenylobacterium. The sequence goes on along the minus strand of NZ_DATAPY010000021.1, from coordinate 22,153 downwards.
CAGAGGATCTGCCAGCCGGTGGTGTTGGCCATGGTCAGCGGCAGGCAGCGGTAGGGCGTGCGCCCGCCAAAGGCGTCCATCCACGGCCGGTCCGGCTCGCCGGGGACGAGCCTGGGCGGGTTGTCGCCGGTGGTGAAGCATTCGAGCTGCATGGCGCCATCAACGCCGGATGCGGAGCGTCGTGGCAAGGAGTCTCGGATGCGCTGCCGGCGCACTACATGGGAGCCATGTCCGCCGCCCTTCAACCGACCCTGTTCGATCTCAAGCCACAGCCGAAGCTGCCCGCAGGCTTCTCCCACCAGCCCGAGTTCCTGTCGGCGCAGGAGGAGGCCGAACTCGCCGGCTGGCTCGCGACCCTGCCCTTCGAGGCGTTCCAGTTCCGCGGCTATGAGGGCAAGCGCCGCGTGGTCTCCTTCGGCTGGAAGTACGATTTCACCCGCAGCCACCTGACCCGCGCCGACGATATGCCGGCCGAGCTGTTGGCCGTGCGCGAGCGCGCCGCGGCTTTCGTCGGGCTGGAGGCGGAGGACCTGCAACAGTGCCTGTTGAACGAGTACCTGCCCGGCGCGCCGATCGGCTGGCACCGCGACCGGCCGATGTTCGAGAAGGTGGTGGGCATCTCCCTGCTCAGCCCTTGCAACTTCCGCCTCCGCCACGCGGTGGGGGACAGCTTCGAACGCACCGCGGTCCAGCTCGAACCCCGCTCGATCTACGGCATCACCGGCGAGGCGCGCACCGCCTGGGAGCATTCGATTCCGCCGGTGAAAGCCCACCGGTACTCGATCACCTTCCGCAACTTCCGCGACGAAGCGCCCCAAGCTGGCCATTGATTGCCGCTGCGGGAGCGGTCCATACGAAGTTGAACGGCGCGTCACGTTGCCGGATTTCGGAGGAGCCCCGCATGAAGGGTTTGCTGATCACCACAGCGGCAGCCGCGCTGCTGGTCGGCCAGGCTGAGGCCAAGGTTCTGACCGTCACCCCAGGCGGCGACGCCCAGGAGAAGATCCAGACCGCCCTGCTGGACGCCAAGCCCGGCGACACGGTGATGATCGCCGCCGGCCGCTATGAGCTGACCGACGGCCTATCGCTGGACGTGGCCGGGGTGACGGTGAAGGGCGCGGGACCCGCGGCGACGATCCTCTCCTTCGACGGCCAGAAGAGCTCCGGCGAGGGCTTCCTGGTCACCTCCAACCGCGTGACGATCCGCGACCTGGGCGTCGAGAACTGCAAGGGCGACGGGATCAAGTCCAAGGGCGTGGACCAGATCACCTTCAAGAACCTGCGCGTCGAGTGGACCGCGGGGCCCAAGTCGACCAATGGCGCCTACGGCGTCTATCCGGTGGCCTCGACCAATGTGCTGATCGACGGCGTGGTGGTGAAGGGCGCGTCGGACGCCGGCATCTATGTCGGGCAGTCGAAGAACATCATCGTCCGCAACAGCGAGGCCCAGTTCAACGTGGCCGGCATCGAGATCGAGAACTCAATGAACGCCGACGTGCATGACAATCTTTCGGCCCACAACGCGGGCGGCATCCTGGTCTTCGACCTGCCGAACCTGCCGCAGATGGGCGGCCGCTCGACGCGGGTCTTCCACAACCGCGTGGTCCAGAACGACACCAAGAACTTCGCCAGGAAGGGCGCGATCGTCGGCGACGTGCCCACCGGCACCGGGGTCATGGTGATGGCCAACCGCGACATCCATGTCTTCGACAACGAGATCGACCAGAACCAGACCGCCGCGGTGATGATCGTCAGCTACACCCAGAACTACGACGACCTGACCTACAACCCGTTGCCGCGCGACATCGTCGTGCGCGACAACCGGATCGGCAAGAACGGCTGGGCGCCGCTGTTCCCCGGCGGCGATATCATCGCCAAGGCGATGGGCGGGACGATCCCGCCGGTGGTCTGGGACGGGGTCACCAACTTCACGCCCAAGGGCATGACCGCACCGGTGGCGGTGCATGTCCACCTCACCGACGGGCCGGTGGCCAACCTGCACTTCGCCGCGCCGGGCAACGTCTTCAGCGCCAAGCCGCAGGTGACGCCGACCATCGACGACGGCGCCATCGCCGAGCCGAAGGCGGTCGTGCTGCCCAAGGCGCAAGCCGCCCTATGAGGACCCTGCTCGCCGCGCTTGCGGCGGTGCTCTGCCTGGGCGCCGCGCCCGCGCCGGAGGTTGGCGTGGCGCTGGGCGCGCTGATGTCCGCGACGCCGGCCCCGACGCTCAGCGCCTATCGCCTGTTCGTCGGCGAGGGCGTCGACCATCCGAACGCTGGCCTGACGCCCTATGCGCTGAACACACCGCTGTTCAGCGACTACGCCGAGAAGGCCCGCCTGCTCTACCTGCCGCCCGGAACCCACGCCGCCTATCGGCCGACCGGCGCGCTGGAGCTGCCGGTGGGCGCGACCCTGGTGAAGACCTTCGCCTATCCGGCCGACCTGCGCCGGCCCGGTGAGAAGGTCCGCCTGATCGAGACCCGTTTGCTGATCCATCGCCGCTCCGGCTGGGTGGCGCTGACCTATGTCTGGAACAACGAACGCACCGAGGCGCGGCTGAAGCGAGCCGGCGCGCGGCTCGACGTCAACTTCATCGACACCCACGGCCAGAGCCGCCAGGTCGACTATCACGTGCCCAACCAGAACCAGTGCAAGGAGTGCCACTCGCTCTCCGGCCGCATCGCCCCGATCGGCGTCAAGGCGCGCAACCTGAACGGCGACTTCGCCTATCCGGAAGGAACAGAGAACCAGCTCGCCCACTGGACGCAGACCGGCCTGCTCACCGGCGCGCCGACGCCGGACAAGGCGCCGCGCACCGCCGTCTGGGACAACCCCGCCGAGCCGCTGGACGCCCGCGCCCGGGCCTACCTCGACGGCAACTGCGGCCACTGCCACAACCCGCGCGGCGAGGCCTCCAACACCGGCCTGTTCCTCAACCTGGAAGAGGCGCGGCCGGCGAAGTTCGGGATCGGCAAGCGGCCAGTGGCGGCGGGCAAGGGCTCCGGCGACCTGGAGACCGACCTGGTCCCCGGGCATCCGGATGCGTCGATCACCGCCTACCGCATGGCCTCCACCGATCCGGGCGTGATGATGCCGGAGCTGGGCCGCTCGGTGGTGCACGACGAGGGCCTGGCCCTGGTGCGCGACTACATCGCCAAGATGCAGACTCGCTGACTCTAGAATTTCCGTTTCGGAAATAGTCTTGGGCCGATCCGGTCGATTATCATTCGAGTGACCCAGCGTTACCTCAGCGCTGCGCGGTCGGAACCCGATGGCGCACCCGTCATTCGTCCATCCAACCGGAAGGCCCGTATCGTGCGCAATCTCTACAAATCCGCCGCCTTCGCCGCGGCCGTGCTGGCGTTCTCCGCCGCCGGCGCCGCCCAGGCGCAGCTCACCACCTCGCCCGCCGCCGTTCAGGCCGGGACCTACAAACTCGATCCTAACCACAGCAAGATCACCTGGTCGGTGACCCACTTCGGCTTCTCGACCTATATTGGCCAGTTCGGCCACGTGGACGGGACGCTGAAGGTCGACCCGAAGGCGGTCGGCGCCACGGCGCTGGACGTCACCGTCGACGCCAATTCCCTGGGCACCCTGAATGCGGCGCTCGACACCCACGTCAAGTCGAAGGACTTCCTGGATGTCGCGACCTTCCCGACCGCGACCTTCAAGGCCAGCAAGGTCACCCCGACCGGCGAGAAGACCGCCGACATCGCCGGCGACCTGACGCTGCACGGCGTCACCAAGCCCGTCGTGGTCCACGCAGTGTTCAACCAGGGCGGCGTCAATCCGCTCGACAAGAAGTACTCGCTGGGCTTCGCCGGAACCGCCGAGATCGTTCGCTCGGACTTCGGCATCAAGTCCTACGTCCCGGCGATCAGCGACAAGGTCACCCTCACCATCGAGGCCGAGTTCAAGGCCGGCTAAGGCCGCCCAAGAGCGCTCCTCCCCCCATAGGTCTCGATGAGGCGAAAGGGCCGCTCCCCTCCGGGCGACCCTTTCTGCTGTCCGGAACAGATCGCCAGGCGGCCTGGGCCTTACGGCCGGACCTCGAAGATCAGATTGAACGGCGTCTCCGTGGCGCGGCGGAAGCGGGTGAAGCCGGCTTCCGCCGTGACCGCCCGCAGCCTGGCCTCTCCCGCTTGGGCGCCCAGACCCAGGCCCACGTCCTGACTGAGCGACGCCGGGGTGCACAGCATGGTCGAGGCCGAATAGAAGAGCCGGCCCACCGGGTTGAGGTTGTCGGCCATGTCGTCGTGCGCGAACGGTTCGACGAGCAGCCACGTCCCGTCGGGCTTAAGGGTCTTGCGGATATGCCGCGCCGCGCCGACCGGGTCGCCCATGTCGTGCAGGGCGTCGAAGATGCAGACAAGGTCATAGCCTTCGCCGGGATAGCTGTCAGCGGCCGCGGTCTGGAAGTCCGTCCGTCCGGCCACCCCGGCTTCGGCCGCCAGAGCCTGCGCGCGCTCGATCGACGGGCCGTGGTAGTCGAAGCCGATGAAGCGCGACTTCGGATAGGCCTTGGCCATCAGGATGGTTGAGGCGCCGTGGCCGCAGCCAACGTCGGCGACCCTCGCGCCCATGGCCAGCTTCTCGGCCACGCCGTCCAGGGCCGGAATCCAGTTGCTGACCAGATTGGCGTTGTAGCCGGGCCGGAAGAACCGCTCGGTCCCTCGGAACAGGCAGACATCGTGCTCATGCCAGCCGAAACCGGCGCCAGCCTTGAACGCCTTGGAGAGCTTGGGCTCGTCCTTGAACATCGCCGCGATGATCTCATAGCCGCCGGCCATGAAGGCCGGGCTCTCTTCGTCGGCGAAGACGGTCGCCTGCTCCGGCGACATGAAGAAGCGACCGCTCTTGGCGTCATAGGTCACATATTCCGACGCCGCCTGGGCGGCCAGCCATTCGCGGGCGTAGCGCTCCTTTATGCCGGCGGCTTCGGCCAACTCGGCGGAGGTCGAAGGTCCCCGCTCGGCCAGGGCTTTGTAGAGGCCCAGGCGGTCGCCCAGCACAACCAGGGCGCCGGAGATCGCCGCGCCCATGTCGCCGACCATCTTGCCCATGAAGTCGTTGAGCTTGTCCGGGTCCGGGGCCGCCCGAGGCGGCGCGAGGGGTTCGAGGGTTTCGGAAGCCATGCCGCATCTCCTGATGAGGCGATCGGCGGCCCACATGCGTACGGCCCCGCATCGCCGGTTTGGATACACGCTGGAACTGAGCGGACCGAAGCCTACGTCCTCAGAACACCGGGCGCCCCACACGTTCTCGCGAGGGCGCCGCGCGCCCTAGAGCAGATCGCCACCGGCTGCGGCCGCGGTCGTGCCGTCCTTCTGAAAGGCCTTGATGACGTTGCGGCCGACGGTCCAGCGGTGGACCTCATCGGGTCCGTCCACCAGCCGCTGCGAGCGGATGTGGGTGTACCAGGCGGCGAGCGGGGTATCGCGGCTGTAGCCCAGTGCGCCGTGCAGCTGGATGGCGGTGTCGACCACGTGGTGGACCATGTGCGCCAGATAGACCTTGGCGATGGAGTTCTCCTGCCGAAGGTCCAGGCCCTTCTCCGCCTTGTAGGCGATGTGCAGCAACATCAGGCGCGAGATGTAGAGTTGGGTCGCGCACTCGGCCATCATGAACTGGACGGCCTGGCGGTCGGAGAGCAGCGAGCCGAAGGTCTTGCGGTCGGTGATCCGGGCCGCGGCCATGTCCAGCGCGCGTTGCGCCAGCGCGACGTTGTGCATGCCGTGGCGCAGGCGGCCATAGGCCAGGCGATGCTGGCCCATGTTGAAGCCGTTGCCCTCGCCGCCCAGCAGGTTCTCCGCCGGCACCTTCAGATCGTTGATCTCGATCTCGGCGTGGCCGCCGCCCATGATGTGGCTGAGCGGACCCTCGAGGGCCATGGTCGGGATGTCGCGCTTGATCTTGTAGCCGGGGTCCGGCAGCTCGACGATGAAGGTGGAATAGCGCTGGTGACGCGGGGCGTCGGGATCGGTCATGGCCATGACCAGGGCCAGGTCCGCGGCGCTGGCGGCCGAGGAGAACCACTTCTCGCCGTTCAGGATGTAGTTCTCGTTGCCGTCCTTGACCGCGCGGGTCTGCATGCCGGTGGCGTCGGCGCCGGAGGCCTTTTCGGTCATCGAGTAGCAGACGCGCTTTTCGCCGTTCAGCAGCGGCTTGAGGAATTTCTCCTTCTGGTAGTCGGTGCCGTGCGCCAGCAGGGTCAGGATGGTGGCGTCATCCGGCCCCTGGCTGTTCATGGACAGAGCGCCCAGATGGCTCTCGCCGAGCTCCATCTGAACCAGCGCATTGGCCAGCGGGCCCAGGCCCATGCCGCCGTGCTCCTTGGGCACGAACGGCAGCCACAGGCCCTGGGCACGGGCCTTGCCGCGCAGCTCGGCCAGTACAGTCTTGTAGCTGTCCTTGTCTGTCACCCGCGTCTCGGCAGGGATGCATTCGTCGTGCACCCATTGGCGCACGCGCTCGCGCACGGCCTTGGCGTCCGGCGGGATCTCGAAGTCGATGGACATGGCGTTTCCCTCTTGCCTGGCGTTGGTTGGCGCAAGCTAAGGGTCGGCCATGGGCCGGCGGCAAGCCTCCGTTCGGCCGCCGCCGGAAAAACTGCGGCTAGCGTTCGTCCATGTGGCCGCGTTCGTCGGCTTCCTTGCGCGCCTTCTCCAGGTCTGCGCCTTCCGGGCCTTCGAGCGCGGCCTCGGCATCCTTGGCCTTCTGTTCGATGCCGCCCTTCTTCACGAAGGCGCGCTCTTCCTTGTCGAATTTTCGCGCGGCGTCGTAGTTGCCCTCGCCCTGGATTTTCGACTTGTCGGTCATGGCCACGCTCCTCTGCCTCTGGAGGGCGTAACCGCAGGTCTCGGTCCGAGGTTCCGAATAGATCTCATCTATCTTATCAATAGAAATAAACGATTAGCTCTATTGTCCTCGAAGGCGATAGTGAGCCATTGGAAGCACCTCGCCGCCGGCGCCGGCCGGCGGACCGCCAACACAGGGAGACGACGATGAGCCTCGCCAGCAGCAAGACCCTCGACAACCTCAAGGCCGCCTTCGCGGGCGAGAGCCAGGCGAACCGCCGCTACCTCTACTTCGCGCAAAAGGCCGACGTGGAAGGCTACAACGACGTCGCCGCCGTGTTCCGCTCGACGGCGGAAGGCGAGACCGGCCACGCCCACGGCCACCTGGAGTTCATGGAAGCCGTCGGCGACCCCGCCACGGGCCTGCCGATCGGCGGCACCTCACTGAACCTGAAGGCCGCCATCGCCGGCGAAACCCACGAATACACCGACATGTATCCGGGCATGGCGCGCACCGCGCGCGAAGAGAACTTCGACGAGATCGCCGACTGGTTCGAGACCCTGGCCAAGGCCGAGAAGTCCCACGCCGGCCGCTTCCAGCGCGCCCTCGACACGCTGGACTGATCTTCTTCTCAACAAAGCTCGTCATCCCGGACGGCCTGACAAGGCCGATCCGGGATGACGGGAATCTTCGGGCGGTGACCGGTGAGTGACGACGTGAACAGCTCGGCAGGTCCGCCGCGCGAGGGTAGCCTCGACGCGCCGTTCCGGCATCCGATCGCCTGGCAGGACGAGGCCTACTATGACCTCGCCAAGGTCGAGGCGGAGATGGAGCGGCAGTTCGACGTCTGTCACACATGCCGCCGCTGCTTCAATCTGTGCGACAGCTTCCCGCGGCTGTTCGACCTGATCGACGAGAGCAAGACCGGCGAGCTGGATAGCGTGGCGAAGGCTGACTACGCCAAGGTCGATGAGGCCTGCACGCTCTGCGACATGTGCTTCCTGACGAAGTGCCCCTATGTCCCGCCGCACCCCTTCGACATCGACATCCCGCACCTGATCCTGCGCTACCGGGCGGCCAAGCGGAAAGCCGGCCACCGCGAGTTCGTCCGCGACCAGCTGGGCAAGACCGACCGTAATGGCAAGCTCGCCAAGCCCTTCGCCGGCGTCGTCAACGCCATGAGCGCGCGCAAGAACACGCCGCTGCGCAAGCTCCTGGAAGCGATCGCCCAGATCGACGCCGAGGCCGAGCTGCCGACCTATCATTCGAAGACCGCCACCGACCGGCTGAAGGGCCCGCTGGCGCCGAACCCGGACGGCCCGGCCTTCGGCCAGCGCAAGGTCGCGCTCTATGCGACCTGCTTCGTCGACTACAACGAGCCGGACACTGCGGTCGCCGCCGCCCGCGTGCTGGCGCTCCAGGGCTGCGAGGTGACGCTGGTCTATCCGGAATGCTGCGGCATGCCGCAACTGGAAGGCGGCGACCTGAAGGACGTGGCCGGGCGCGCGGAGCGGGTGTCGAAGGTCTTCGCGCCCTACATCACCGAGGGCTACGACGTCGTGGCGCTGACTGCCTCCTGCGGCCTGATGATGAAGTTCGAGTGGCCGCTGATCGAGCCTGAGAACAAGGAGGTCGTGGCCCTGTCGGCGGCCACCAGGGACATCTGCGAATATGTCGTCGAGCTGCAGAAGGCCCATGGCCTGACCGAGGGGCTGACGCCGGTCGAAGGCGGGATCACCCTGCACCACGCCTGCCACGCCCGGGCCCAGAACATGGGCGCGAAGTCCGCCGAGATGCTGCGCCTGATCCCCGACACCCGCGTGGAGCTGGTGGAGCGCTGCTCCGGCCACGGCGGCACCTTCGGGGTGATGAAGGCCACCCACCAGGTCGCCAACAAGGTGGGTCGGCCCACGGCCCGCCAGGTGGCGAGCAAGGGGACCGAGACGCTGTGCTCGGACTGCCCGCTGGCCTGCAAGCACCTGGGCCAACTGCTCAGCGCCGAGACCCAGCCCGAGGCCCACGCCGCCCCGCGCCAGGCCCATCCCATCGAGATCTTCGCCCGCGCCTACGGCGCGTTCTGAGAAAGCCAGACCCGTGCCCGCCAGCGCCCGCCAGATCACCCCCGCCGACCTGATCCCTGACGCGGACTACGCCAAGGAACGCCGCGAGCGCCGCGCCGCTCTGCTGCCGGTCAAGCGCCTGCGCCGCGTCGCGCTCGGGCCGATCTGCACTTTGATTTTCGAAAGTTACGACACCATGCTGTTCCAGGTGCAGGAGATGCTGCTCACCGAAAAGGGCGGCGCCGAGCAGGTCCCCGACGAACTGGCCGCCTACAATCCGCTGATCCCTCAGGGCGCCGAGCTGGTCGCCACGGTGATGTTCGAGATCGTCGACGAGGTGCGCCGCGAGCAGACGCTCGCCCGCCTCGGTGGCGTCGAGGACACCTTCTTCATCCAGGTCGGCGACGAGAAGGCGCGCGGAGCGCCCGAGGGCGATGTCGAGCGCACGCGGGAGGATGGCAAGACCTCGTCGGTCCATTTCCTGCGCTTCCCGCTGACCGCCGACCATATCGCCCGTTTCCGCGATCCGGCCACCCAGATCCTGATCGGCTGCGGCCACGAGGGCTACAGCCACCTCGCCGGCCTGACGCCCGCCACGCGCGCCGAACTGGCCAAGGACTTCGCCTAGGAGCGCTCTTGTAAGCGCCGGCCGTTCGCGGTCATCTGCGCCCTCCAAACCCGCCGCCAGAGCGGGCTGCTTCGGGAGGGCGAGAGCTTGAGTACGATTTCCGCCGCGCCAGTCCCGGCGAGCCCCTCAGGCCTGCGCAAAGTCATCCTGGCCAGCATGATCGGCACCACCATCGAGTGGTACGATTTCTTCCTCTACGGCACCGCCTCGGCGCTGGTGTTCGGCAAGCTGTTCTTCCCGAAGGCCGACCCCCTGACCGGGACCATGCTGGCCTTCACCACCTATGCGCTGGGGTTCGTGGCGCGGCCGCTTGGCGGGCTGGTGTTCGGCCATTTCGGCGACCGCATCGGGCGCAAGCAGCTCCTGATGCTCAGCCTGGTCATGATGGGCGGCTCAACCTTCCTGATCGGGCTTCTGCCGATCTTCCTGCAGATCGGCCTCTTCGCACCGCTCGGGCTCGTCCTGCTACGGCTCGTCCAGGGCTTCGCTGTCGGCGGCGAATGGGGCGGCGCGGTGCTGATGGTTTGCGAGTTCGGCGACGCCAAGAACCGCGGCTTCTGGGCCGGTTGGCCACAGGCGGGCGTGCCGGCAGGCAACCTGCTGGCCGCCGCGGTGCTGGCGATCATGTCGGCGGTGCAGAGCGACCACGACTTCCTGGCCTGGGGCTGGCGGGTGCCGTTCCTGCTGTCGGCGGTGCTGATCGTGATCGGCTATTGGGTGCGCTCGACGCTGGCCGAAAGCCCGGTCTTCGAGAAGGCCATCGCCGACAAGGGCGTCGAGGCGGCGCCGGTCCTGGAGGCGATCAAGCGCCGGCCGGGCGGCATCGGCATCGGCATGGGCCTGCGGATCGGCGAGAACACCACCTACTACGTCATCACCGCCTTCTCGATCACCTACATCACCGAGGTCGTGCACTTGAGCCGTGGCATGGCGTTGAATGCGCTCCTGGCCGGCGCGGCGGTGGAGGTTTGCCTGATCCCGGTCTTCGCCTGGCTCTCCGACAGGATAGGACGACGGCCGATCCTCTTCCTGGGCTCGGCGGGGATGGCGCTGTTCGGGTTCGCCTTCTTCCGCATGCTGGACACCGGGGCGACGCCCATCGTGCTCGCCGCGGTGATCATCGGCCTGATCCTGCACGGCGCCATGTACGCCCCGCAGGCGGCCTTCATCGCCGAGCTGTTCCCCACGCGTTTCCGCTATTCCGGCGCGTCGCTGGCCTATCAGGCGACCTCGATCTTTGCCGGATCCCTGGCGCCCATCGTCGCGCTGGCGCTGTTCAAGACCTACCATTCGGCCACGCCGATCGCGGTCTACATGCTGATCTCCGGCGCCATCGGCGCCTTCGCCGCCTGGCGGGCGCGGGAGACTAAGGGCATGACCTTCGCCGAGATCGACAAGGGATTCTAGGATCGCGCGCCCGGTTTTACCGTCACCGCTGAGGGGGAGGCCACGAGACGCGCCGCCTCCACGCGGCAATCGTAGGGAAGCGTCGGCTCCGAACAGAACTCCGGCCAGACGTTGCGGGTTCGCCAATAGCTGACCAATCCCATGGACTGCGCCACGGTCCAGAACCGGCGGTCACGGCGGAGCGCCGCCGCTTCGGGCTCGAAGAGGAAGCCATCAGGCTCGAAATCCAGCCCGGGCGTGGTGAGAATCTCGAACGCGGCGTCCAGGTCGCCCAGAGTGGCGGCGCAGAGCACGAGATATCGCGGCGGAAGGCGGCCGGCCTTCATCATCCGCCGAGCCTCATCCAGGAACCGGTGCGCATCGACCGGATCGTGAGTCCGGCGCGCCCGGAGAAACAGCTCCGCCAAGGCAACGTGGTCGGCTTGCCAGTCCTGCGGGCGCAGCTTGTCGTCCCGGATGCGACGGAGCGCCTCGTCCGGATCCTCGCTGAACAGCGCCATCTCCGCGCGCCGGGTCCGCGCATTGAGACTGTCGGGATGGAACCGTAGCGCGGTCGCCAACTCGTCGCGCGCAAGGTCGAGGTCACCATCGACGTAAAGCGCGTGCGCGTAGGGCGGATGGAACGGCGTCCCCAGAGGTCGAAGGGCGATCGCCCGCTGGCAATAGGTTATCGCATCCCGCGCCCGGCCGACCTCGACCAGCAGCTCGCACTCCCGCACATGCAAGAAGGGCGCGAGCGGCGCCTTGGCGGCTCCCGCCAGGAGCTCGTCCTCCAGCCGCACGAGATCGGTTGGCGCGGCATACCGATCCAGGCGGGAGAGCGCCTCGAATGCGCCCCCGGCCGCACGAGCGTCATCGGCGATGGCCTTAAGGGCTTCGCCCCGGACACGCGCGATCGCCTCGGTCCGGGCGGGTCCCTTCGGTTCCTGGGTCGCGGGCAGCGCCTCCAGCAGCGCCAGCATCGATCGCGCGGCGACGAATTTCGGGTTCCGTGCGACGGCGGCGCGGTAGGCCTGGGAGGCTTCCTCCCCCCGCAATGCGTCCGGCTCGGTGAAAGCCCAGGTGCCTTTCACGTAGAGGGCGAGTGTCTGGGGATCGAGTTGGAGGCCCTTCTGCTGGTAGGGTTCGAGGGCGATGGATGCGGCTTCGGTGACTGCGCCGGCGACCTCGTCGCGCACGACGGCGGCGGCCTCGACCGATCCGGCGAAGCTTTCAGACCAGAGAATGTAGCCGCTGCGCGCGTCGAGCAGATAGGCGCGAACCCGAAGTTGGTCGCCCTCCAGGGCCATGGCGGCGCCCACGAGGATATCGGCCCTCGGCCCGCCCGTTCCGACCGGCATGGCGCCGACGTGGGTCTGATTGAGTACGCCGGCGATGTCATCGGAGAGAACGGCGGCCAACTCTTTCAGCCGTGCGTCGCCGCCAAGCAGGGTCACGGGCTGAATGGCGATGCGCGGTTCTTCCGGCGCCGCCGTTCGCCAGGGTCCCATCCGCCAGACCAGCGCACCGGCTAGGGCGAGGACCGCCAGGACCAGCGCCAGCGCCACGAGGCCGGGCCGGAGGCGAGGTGCGCGGCGAGGGCCGGCGGGCTCGGTCAAGCGGTAGCCGACGCGGGTGATCGTCTCGACCTCGAAACCGCCGACGCGCTCGCTGAGCCGCCGCAGTTGGCCGATGCATCGATTGATGGCGTCGTCGCCCACCACGCGGCCGCCCCAGCAGAGCAGGGTAAGGCCGTCGCGGGAGACAACCTCACCAGGCTGGCGGGCCAGCACGACCAGCACCTGCATGACGCGAGGTTCGAGCACCTCGCGCTGGTTCGCCCAGACCACCTCCCGAGTCGCCGGCCGCACCTCGGCCACGCCCAGCCGAAAGGCCGTCTCGCGCGCCAGATCGATCGGTCTCGGCGGAATATCGGCGTTCATCGGCGCTTCATCGGCAGCCCATCGGCAGCCGGCCATGTTTCATCGGCGACCGGGGTCGTTTGCTGGGGGTGCGGCCAATGGGGTCGTGAAAACAGGAACTTAGGCCCATTCGAACCTGGCTCCGACATTTTGAGCCGTCGTGGCGAAAGCCGCCCCGACTCTCAGAGAGCATTGCTATCGCAAATTGCGATCGCACGCAGCCAGTCACGGTTGGCCTCAGAACGGAGAACACAGCTATGACCAAGTTCTATCCGGCGACCGTCCTGGCCGCCCTGATGCTCTCGACCTCGGCGATCGCGTTCGCAGCGCCAGCTGCCGACTTCAGCGATCCGCCGGCGCGGATGGTCGTGTCCTACGCGGATCTCGACCTTCACCGCCAGGCCGATGCGCAGAAGTTGCTGGCGCGGCTCACGAGAGCGGCGAGCACAGTCTGCGAAGGCCAGCGCGAAGGTCGCCGTGAGCTCAAGGCCGAGCAGGCCTATCGCGCCTGTCGCGACACCGCGCTGCAAACCAGCGTCGCCTCGATCGGATCGCCGCGGCTCAACACCGCCTACGCGGCCCGGTCGCCTGACGAGATCGTCCTCGCCGGGCGGCGCTGATGCCACCCAAATCCAAGGAGACTGTCATGACTATCAAGTGCATTGGTTTGGCCATCGTAGCGGTTCTGACCGCGGGGTCCGTCCGGGCCGAAGATGGCGTCGTTCGGGTTCACATCGGCGATCTGGATCTGGCCCGTCCGTCGGACCTGAGGACCGCCCACGATCGGATCCAAATGGCGGCGGAGAACTACTGCGTCGCCCGGTCGAGCTATCCGATCGGCAGCCACTCGCAGAGCTGTCGGCGGGAGATCGTCGAAAAAGCGACGAACCAACTGATGGAGCGGCAGGCCCAGCTGGCGTCGCGGCTCGCCAGCCGCTAGCAGCTTCGCCCAAGTCAAAAGGGCCGCCCTCGCGGGCGGCCCTTTCTTTGTGGCCGGATCGCTTTCGATTCAGAATATCTCGAACAGACCTGCCGCGCCCATGCCGCCGCCGATGCACATGGTGACGACGCCCAGCTTGGCGCCGCGGCGCTTGCCTTCGTACAGCAGGTGCGCCGTGCAGCGGGCGCCGGTCATGCCGTAGGGGTGGCCGATGGAGATCGAGCCGCCGGAGACGTTGTACTTCGCCGGGTCGATGCCCAGCTTGTCGCGGCAATAGAGCGCCTGGGACGCGAACGCTTCGTTCAATTCCCAAATGTCGATGTCATCGATCTTCAGGCCGTTGCGCTCCAGAAGCTTCGGGATCGCGAACACCGGGCCGATGCCCATTTCTTCCGGACCGCAGCCGGCGACCGCCATGCCGCGATAGGCGCCCAGCGCCTCCAAGCCGCGCTTCTCGGCTTCCTTGCGTTCCATCATCAGCACAGCCGCCGCGCCGTCCGACAGCTGCGAGGCGTTGCCGGCGGTGACGAACTTGCCTTCCTTGACATAGCGGCCGCCCTTGAACACCGGCTGCAGCTTCTTCAGGTCCTCGATGGTGGTCTGCGGGCGGTTGCCCTCGTCGGCGGAGATGGTGATCTCCTTGTCGGCGGTCTCGCCGGTCTCCTTGTTGACCAGCACCTTCATGATCGTGGTCATCGGCGCGATCTCGCGGTCGAAGCGGCCTTCCGACTGGGCCTGGGCGGTGCGCTGCTGCGACTGCAAGGCGTATTCGTCCTGATACTCGCGGCTGACGCCGTAGCGCTCGGCCACCACCTCGGCGGTCTCGATCATCGAGGTGCCGAGTTCCGGCACGTTCTCCTTCAGCCACGGATCGACGGCCATGAAGCCATTGATGTGGCCGTTCTGCACGAGGCTGATCGACTCGATGCCGGCGCCCATGGCGATCGGCGCGCCGTCGGCGATGATGTACTTGGCCGCGGTGGCCACACCCATCAGGCCGGAGGAGCACTGGCGGTCGATGGTCATGCCCGAGACGGTGTTGGGCAGACCGGCGCGCAGGGCCGCCTGGCGGGCGATGTTGTTGCCCGTGGTCCCCTGCTGCAAGGCGCAGCCCATGGCGATGTCATCGATCTCGCCCGGGTCGATGCCGGCCTGCTCGACGGCGGCGGAGATAGCGTGGGCGCCCAGCGTCGCGCCGTAGGTGTTGTTGAACGCGCCGCGGTAGGCCTTGCCGATGGGGGTCCGACGGGCGGCGACGATGATGGCTTCACGCATGGGTTCGGGTCCTTGGGTTAGGTTCGATCTCTATTCCGCTCATCCCGGCGAAGGCCGGGACCCAGATCGCGAAACGCCGAAGTGGATCGGATTTCAACCGAGCCCATCGAGCCCACATCTGAGTCATTCCATCTGGGTCCCGGCCTTCGCCGGGATGAGCGGTATTCAAATAGTCAGGCCTTGATGTCGGAGAACTTCTTGCCCTCGGCGACCAGCTTTTCCAGGAGGGCGGAGGGCTTGAACGCGTCGCCCATGGTGGCCTGGAATTCCTTCATCTTGGCCAGCACCTTGTCGGCGCCGACCTGGTCGCCATAATGCATCGGGCCGCCGCGGTAGACCGGCCAGCCATAGCCGTTGACCCAGACCACATCGACGTCGGAGGCGCGGATCGCCTTGCCCTCTTCAAGAATCTTCGCGCCCTCGTTGATCATCGGATAGACGCAGCGCTCGAGGATCTCCTCATCGCTGATCTTGCGCGGATTGGCGCCGGTCTTGACGATGAAGTCGTTGATGATCTTCTCGGTGACGGGGCTCGGCTTGGCGTTGCGGTTTTCGTCGTAGTCGTAGTAGCCGGCGCCGGTCTTCTGGCCGCGGCGGTCGGCTTCGCAAAGCACGTCGCGGATGGTCTCGCCCTTGGAGTTCTCCTTCACCCAGCCGATGTCCAGGCCGGCCAGATCGCTCATGGCGAAGGGGCCCATGGGGAAGCCGAAGTCGTAGAGCACCCGGTCGATGTCCCAGGGCATGGCCCCTTCCATCACCAGCTTTTGCGCCTCGCGCTGGCGCTGGGAGAGCATGCGGTTGCCGATGAAGCCGGGGCAGACGCCGGCCAGGACGGCGATCTTGCCGATCTGCTTGGCCAGCTTCATCGAGGTGGCGATGACGTCCTTGGCGGTCTTCTCGCCGCGGATGACTTCCAGCAGCTTCATGACGTTGGCCGGCGAGAAGAAGTGCAGGCCGATGACGTCCTGCGGCCGGCCGGTCACCGAGGCGATCTCGTCGATATCGAGGTAACTGGTGTTGGAGGCCAGGATGGCGCCGGGTTTGGCCACCTTGTCGAGGCGGGCGAAGATGTCCTTCTTGATGTCCATCCGCTCGAAGACGGCTTCAACGATCAGGTCGCAATCGGCGAGCTTGTCGAAATCGAGAGAGCCGGACAGCAGCGCCATCCGCGCCTCGGTCTCCTCGGGCTTGGCGGTGCGGGAGCGCTCGTAGTTCTTGCGGATCGTGGAGAGGCCACGCTCCAGGGCGGCTTCCTGCACCTCGACGATGGTCACCGGGATGCCGGCGTTCAGGAAGTTCATGGCGATGCCGCCGCCCATGGTGCCGGCGCCGAGAATCCCAACTTGCTTGATCGGGCGGACCGGGGTGTCGTCCGGCACGTCGGGGATCTTGTTCGCCTGCCGCTCGGCGAAGAAATAGTAGCGCTGGGCCGCCGACTGGGCGCCCATCATCAGCTCGCCGAACAGCTGGCGCTCGGCCTTCAGGCCTTCGTCGAAGCTGGCGGAATTCACCGCGGCCTCGACCGCCTTGATGTTGTTCTCCGGCGCGATGAAGCCGCGGAACTTGCGCGCATTGGCCTTGCGGAAATCGGCGAAGATTTCGGGTTGGCCTTTGGCCGCTTCGAGCTTGGTATTGTTATCGCGGACCTTCACCAGGGGCTTGTTCTCCGCCACCGCTTTGCGGGCGAAAGCGAGCGCGCCTTCTTTGAGCTTGCCCTCCTCGACGAGCTCGTCGACCAGGCCCATGCCTAGCGCCTGCTTGGCCGGGACGTGGCGGCCGGAGGTCACCATGTCGAGGGCGGCTTCCACGCCGACAATGCGCGGCAGCCGCTGGGTGCCGCCGGCGCCGGGCAAAAGGCCGAGCGCCACTTCCGGCAGACCGACGCGGGCCGACGGAACCGCGACGCGGTAGTGGGCGCAGAGTGCGACCTCCAGGCCGCCGCCCAGGGCCGTGCCATGGATGGCGGCGATCACCGGCTTCGGCGAGCCTTCCATCATGTCCTGCACCTCGAACAGGCTGGGCCCGGCCATAGCGCCGCCGAACTCGCTGATGTCGGCGCCGGCGATGAAGGTGCGGCCTTCGCAGATCAGCACGATGGCCTTGGCGTCCGAGGCGTTCGCCGCCTTGAAGCCTTCGAAGAGACCCTCACGCACCTTGGCCGAGAGCGCGTTCACCGGCGGCGAATTGAGCGTGATGATCGCGACGTCGCCGTCGCGGGTCAGCGTGGCCACCGAATTGATCTCGGTCATGAGGAGGCATCCCTATGGCTGGCGGGCCGCTCATGCAGATGGGGTGGCGGCCCCGAAATTCAAACGCTTGTTACAGGCCGCGCTGGACCCTTCCAAGTCAAATGTGCGAGGGGATTTATCGAGGCAAAAGCGGCGCTGGCCGCATCCATAAAAGGGGAAGCGCCCATGATGCTCGACATGTTCTCTCTGAAGGGCCGGACGGCCATCGTCACCGGCGGCTCGCGCGGCATCGGCAAGATGATCGCCCGAGGCTTCCTCGAGGCCGGCGCCTCGAAGGTCTACATCACCTCGCGCAAGCCCGCGCAGTGCGACGAGACCGCCGCCGAGCTGGGCTCCAACTGCATTTCCCTGCCGCAGGACCTGTCGACCAACGACGGCATCAAGTCCTTCGTCGGCCGCTATCTGGAGCACGAGGACAAGCTCGATATCCTGGTCAATAACGCCGGCGCCGCCTGGGGCGCAGCCTTCGACGAGTTCCCGGAGAGCGGCTGGGACAAGGTCCTGAACCTGAACCTGAAGTCGCCCTTCTTCCTGACCCAGGCCCTGCACGGCGCGCTGAAGAAGGCCGGGACCCACGAACGGCCCGCCAAGGTGATCAACATCGCCTCGATCGACGGCATCCGCCTCAATCCGCAGGAGACCTACAGCTATCACGCCTCCAAGGCCGGGCTGATCTATCTGACCCGCCGCATGGCGGCGACGTTGATCGCCGACCACATTGCCGTCACCGCCATCGCGCCCGGCGCCTTCGCCTCGGAGATGAACCGGGTGGCCCGCGACCAGGGCGAGGAAGTCGCCAGGCGCATCCCGTCCCGCCGCATCGGCAGGGACGAGGACATGGCCTGCGCGGCCATCTATCTGGCCAGCGCGGCCGGCGACTATGTGGTCGGCGACACTATCGCGGTCGACGGCGGCGTGGCGCTGGCGATGGCCGGCGGGCTTTAAGACGTCCTTCTCCGTGGGGAGAAGGTGTCGGCCGAAAGCTGACGGATGAGGGGTCGCTCGGCGGGGCCAGCGGCCCTTTTTCCTGTTCGACGCTAACCCCTCATCCGACCTGCTTCGCAGGCCACCTTCTCCCGCGAAGCGAGAAGGGAACCTATCCTTTGGCCAGCTCCGCCTTCCGCTCGCGCCGGCGGCGGGTGAGGATGTGCTCGGTGTAGCCGTTCGGCTGAACGCGGCCTTCGAAGATCAGGTCGGTGGCCGCCTGGAAGGCGACGCTGGCCGCGGGGTCGGGGCTCATCGGGCTGTAGGCCGGATCGCCGGCGTTCTGGGCGTCGACCACCTTGGCCATCCGCAGCAGGGTCTCGCGCACCTGGGCCTCGGTGCAGATGCCGTGAAGCAGCCAGTTGGCGATGTGCTGGCTGGAGATCCGCAGGGTCGCGCGGTCCTCCATCAGCCCGACGTCGTGGATGTCGGGGACCTTGGAGCAGCCGATGCCCTGGTCGATCCAACGGACCACATAGCCCAGGATCCCCTGGCAGTTGTTGTCCAGCTCCTGCTGCACGTCGGCGGCGTTCCAGTTGGACTTGGCCAGCGGCGGGGTCAGCAGGTCGTCGAGGCCGGTCGCCGTCGCCTGGACGATCATCCGCGCCTGCAGGGTCGGGACGTCGACCTCGTGATAGTGCAGGGCGTGCAGCACCGCGGCGGTGGGCGACGGCACCCAGGCAGTGTTCGCCCCGGACTTCGGATGGCCGATCTTGGCCGCCAGCATGGCGTGCATCTGGTCAGGCGCGGCCCACATGCCCTTGCCGATCTGGGCGCGGCCTGGGAAGCCGGTGGCCAGACCGATCTCGACGTTGCGCTTCTCGTAGGCCGGCAGCCAGGGCTCGGCTTTGATGGCCTCCTTGCGCACGACGGGACCCGCCTCCATGGCGGTGTGGATCTCGTCGCCGGTGCGGTCGAGGAAGCCGGTGTTGATGAACACCACCCGCTCGCGGGCGGCGTGGATGCAGGCCTTGAGGTTGGCGCTGGTGCGCCGTTCCTCGTCCATGATGCCGATCTTGACAGTGTTGCGCTCAAGACCCAGGCCTTCTTCCACCAGGTCGAACAGCCGCACGGCCAGGGCGACCTCGTCGGGCCCGTGCATCTTGGGCTTCACCACATAGACCGAGCCGGCGCGGCTGTTGCGGCGCGCGCCTTTGAGGTCATGGATGGCGGCGGCCACGGTGATCAGGGCGTCGACGGCGGTCTCATAGGCCGGCTGGCCCTGGTAGCGGACCATGTCGGTCAGCATGTGGTGGCCGACGTTGCGCACCAGCATCAGGCTGCGGCCGTTGAGGGTCAGCTCGCCGCCCGCCGCGGCCTGGTAGGTGCGGTCGGCGTCCAGGCGGCGGGTCTCGGTCTGGCCGCCCTTCGCAAAGGTGGCGGCAAGGTCGCCGCGCATCAGGCCCAGCCAGTTGCGATAGACGCCCGTCTTGTCCTCGGCGTCCACCGCCGCGACCGAGTCCTCGCAGTCCTGGATGGCGGTCAGCGCGGCTTCCACCAGCACGTCGGCGACGCCGGCCGCGTCGTCCTTGCCGATGGCGTGCTCGCGGTCGATCAGGATTTCGACGTGCAGGCTGTTGTGGCGCAGCAGGACGCCCTCCGGCGCTTCGGCGGATCCGCGCCAGCCGATGAACTGCTCCGGCGTCGCAAGTCCGGTCTGGGTTCCGTCGCGCAGGCTCACCACGAGCCGCCCGCCCGCCGTCGCATAGGCGTTCGCCTCGGTGTGCGAGCCGTTGGCAAGCGGGACGATGCGGTCGAGGAAGGCGCGGGCGTAGGCGACCACCTTGGCGCCGCGCACCGGGTCATAGCCCTTGGCGCCGGTCGGGGGCTCCAGGGCATCGGTGCCGTAGAGCGCATCATAGAGGCTGCCCCAGCGGGCATTGGCGGCGTTCAGCGCGAAGCGGCCGTTGGAAACCGGCACGACCAGCTGCGGCCCCGCCAGGCGCGCGATCTCGGGGTCGACATTCTCGGTGGCGATCCGGAAGCCCGCGGGCTCCGGCTGAAGGTAGCCGATCTGGCGCAGGAAGGCGGTCTCCTCGGCCAGGTCTAGGGGCTTGCCGCGGCGCGCGCGCCACCAGGCGTCGATCTGCGCCTGCAGTTCGTCGCGTCGCGCCAGCAGGGCCGCGTTGGCCGGGGTGAAGGCCGCCAGGATCGTTTCCAGCGCCGACCAGAAGGCGGCCGGCGACACGCCCGCCTCCGGAAGCAGCTCGCCCTCGACGAAGGCGTGCAGGATGTCGTCGACCGAGAGGTTGGGTGAGATTTCCATGGCGGGACCATGCCGGGGCTTGAGGAAAAAGAAAGGCCCCCGCCCTGAGGCGGGAGCCAAGGTCCTTGTGCGGTCGGTTCGCGGCCGTCGGGCCCTTTAAGCGAACTGACCCATGGTGTTGTGGACGCCGCCGGCCTTCAGGGCCGCTTCGCCAGCGAAATATTCCTTGTGGTCGTCGCCCAGGTCAGAGCCCGACATGTTCTGGTGCTTCACGCAGGCGATGCCTTCGCGGATCTCCTTGCGCTGGACGTTCTTGACGTAGCCCAACATCGCCTGGCTGCCGAAGTATTCCTTGGCCAAGTTGTCCGTGGAGAGCGCGGCGGTGTGATAGGTCGGCAGCGTGATCAGGTGGTGGAAGATGCCCGCCCGCCTGGCGCTGTCGGCCTGGAAGGTGCGGATGCGCTCGTCGGCTTCCGCCGCCAGATCGGTCGTGTCGTAGTCGACGCTCATCAGCTTTTCGCGGTCGTAGGCCGAGACGTCCTTGCCGGCGGCCTTGTAGGCGTCGAACACCTGCTGGCGGAAGTTCAGCGTCCAGTTGAAGGACGGCGAGTTGTTGTAGGCGAGCTTGGCGTTGGGGACGACTTCGCGGATGCGGTCGACCATGCTGGCGATCTGCTCGATGTGCGGCTTCTCGGTCTCGATCCACAGCAGGTCCGCGCCGTTCTGCAGCGAGGTGATGCAGTCGAGCACGCAGCGGTCGGCGCCGGTGCCTTCGCGGAACTGGAAGAGGTTCGAGGGCAGGCGCTTGGGCCGCAGGAGCTTGCCGCCGCGGTTCAGCACCACGTCGCCGTTCTTCATATCGGCCGGCGAGATCTCCTCGCAGTCGAGGAAGGAGTTGTACTGGTCGCCGATGTCGCCCGGCGTGTGGCTGACGGCGATCTGCTTGGTCAGGCCCGCGCCCAGGCTGTCGGTGCGGGTGACGATGATGCCGTTGTCGACGCCGAGTTCCAGGAAGGCGTAGCGGCAGGCGCGCACCTTGGCGAGGAAGTCCTCATGCGGGACCGTGACCTTACCGTCCTGGTGGCCGCACTGCTTTTCGTCGGAAACCTGGTTTTCGATCTGCAGGGCGCAGGCGCCGGCCTCGATCATCTTCTTGGCCAGCAGATAGGTGGCTTCCGCATTGCCGAAGCCCGCGTCGATGTCGGCGATGATCGGCACCACGTGGGTCTGGAAGTTGTCGACGGCGTCGATCAGCTTTTCTTCCCTCGCCTTGTCGCCGGCGGCGCGGGCGGCGTCGAGGTCGCGGAAGATCATGCCGAGCTCACGGGCGTCGGCCTGCTTCAGGAAGGTGTAGATCTCTTCGATCAGCGCCGGCACCGAGGTCTTCTCGTGCATCGACTGGTCGGGCAGCGGCCCAAAGTCCGAACGCAGCGCCGCGACCATCCAGCCGGAGAGGTAGATGTAGCGGCGGTTGGTGGTGCCGAAGTGCTTCTTGACCGAGATCATCTTCTGCTGGGCGACGAAGCCGTGCCAGCACCCCAGCGACTGGGTGTAGTTGGCCGGATCGGCGTCATAGGCCGCCATGTCCTCGCGCATGATGCCGGCGGTGTACTTGGAGATCTCGAGCCCGGTCTTGAAGCGGTTCTGCAGCCGCATCCGCGCCACGGCCTCGGGATTGATCCCGTCCCACGTCCCGCCCTTG
>NZ_DATAPY010000020.1:0-24294 GCF_036264965.1 Phenylobacterium sp. | reverse complement strand
ATGCTGCGCATCGGCTATGCGGTGCAGGGCTCCGACGCCAAGGCGTCCGCCAACACCGAGCGGCTGGAAAAGCTGGGCGCGAAGGTCTTCATCGGCCACGACGCCGACCACATCGACGGGGCCTCGGCGGTCGTCTTCACCAGCGCCGTCAAGCCCGACAACCCGGAGCTCGCCGCCGCCCGCGCCCGCCGCATCCCGCTAGTGCGCCGCGCCGAGATGCTGGCTGAGCTGATGCGCCAGCAGCACTCGGTGGCGGTGGGCGGCACGCACGGCAAGACCACCACCACCTCGATGGTCGCGGCCCTGCTGGACGCCGGCGGCCTGGACCCGACGGTGGTCAACGGCGGGATCATCAACGCCTACGGCACCAATGCGAAGGTCGGCGCCGGCGACTGGATCGTGGTCGAGGCCGACGAGAGCGACGGCACCTTCCTGAAGCTGAACGGCACCGTCGCGGTGGTCACCAACATCGATCCCGAACACCTGGACCACTACGGCGACTTCGACGCCGTGAAGAAGGCCTTCCGCGACTTCGTGGAGAACATCCCCTTCTACGGCTTCGCCGCCATCTGCACCGACCATCCGGAGGTCCAGCAGATGTCGGCGCGCGTCGAGAACCGGCGGCTGGTCACCTACGGGGTCAATCCGCAGGCGGAGGTTCGCGCCGAGAACCTGACCATGGGCCCCGACGGTTGCCGGTTCGATGTGGTGATCCATCCGCATGAGGGCGAGACGATCCGCTACGACGACTTGCACTTGCCGATGGCGGGGCACCACAATGCGATGAACGCCCTGGCCGCTATCGCCGTCGCCCGTGAGCTGTCCGTCAGCGCGGAGGATATCCGCAAAGGCCTGGCCGGCTTCGGCGGCGTGCGGCGGCGGTTCACCACCACCGGCGTCGCCAATGGCGTGCGGATCATCGACGACTATGGCCACCACCCGGTGGAGATCGCCTCGGTGCTCAAGGCCGCGCGGGCGGTGACCGAGGGCCGGGTGATCGCGGTCGTCCAGCCGCACCGCTATTCGCGGCTCGCCGATCTGTTCGACGAGTTCTGCAGCTGTTTCAACGACGCCGACGTGGTGATCGTGGCCGACGTCTATGCGGCCGGCGAAGCGCCCTTGCCCGGCGTCGACCGGGACGCCCTGGTCGAGGGCCTGCGCCGCTATGGCCACCGCCGGGTGATCGCCCTGGACGCTCCGGCCGACCTTCCGCGCCTCATCCGCGAGGAGGCCAGGAGCGGCGATCTGGTGGTGCTGCTGGGGGCCGGCGACATCACCGCCTGGTCCTACGCCCTGCCGGAGCAGCTCACGAACATGGCTGCCGAATGAGCTGGAAGGACCACCTGCCGACGGTCCGCGGCAAGCTGCTGTTCGACGAGCCGCTCGGCCCCTTCACCTGGCTGCGGGTCGGCGGACCCGCCGAGGTCCTGTTCCTGCCGGCCGACCACCTGGACCTGAGTGATTTCCTCCAAGGGCTGCCGCCGGACGTTCCGGTGACCGTGTTGGGCGTCGGGTCCAACCTGATCGTGCGCGACGGCGGTCTCGACGGCGTCGCGATCCGCCTCGCTGGCCGGGATTTCGCCGCCATCGACGTCGAGGCGCAAGAGCACCGCATCGCCTGCGGCGCCGGCGCGCTGGACGCCGCGGTCGCCCGGGCCTCGGCCAAGGCGGGGATCGCGGGGCTCGAGTTCTACGCCGGAATTCCCGGCTCGATCGGCGGCGCGCTCACCATGAACGCCGGCTGTTATGGGATGGAGACCAAGGACGTCCTCGTCGCGGCCTGGGGCTACGACCGGGCCGGCGAGATGCGCTCGTTCGCCGTCGAGGACTTCGGATACAGCTACCGGCACAGCGAGGTCCCGCCGGGGATCATTTGGGTCCAGGCGTTCTTCCAGGGGCGGCCGGACGATCCGTCCGCCATCGCTGCGCGCATCGGCGAGATCACCACGCGCCGCGAGCAGACGCAGCCGATCCGCGAGAAGACCGGGGGCTCGACCTTCAAGAACCCGCCCGGCCACTCTGCCTGGAAGCTGGTCGACGAGGCCGGCTGGCGCGGCAAACCTTACGGTGGGGCCATGTTCTCGCCGCTGCACGCCAACTTCCTGATCAACGGCGGCGAGGCCACGGCCTCTGATCTGGAGGGCCTCGGCGAGGCGGTGCGGGCCGACGTCAAGGCCAAGCTCGGCGTCGATCTCGAATGGGAGATCAAGCGGATCGGCCGCGCGCCGGACGCCTGATCCGCCCAGCCCTTGACCCTGGCCGCGCCACGGGCCACGGCGTTGCCGACGCCACGCACATCAGCCCTTGAGTCGACCCCATGACTGCGCCTCTCTCCGGACATCACGTCGCCGTCCTGCTGGGCGGGCTTTCGTCGGAGCGCGAGGTGAGCCTGGTCTCGGGCCGCGAGTGCGCCGACGCCCTGGAACGGCTGGGCGCCAAGATCAGCCGCGTCGACGCCGGGCGCGACCTGGCCCAGGTGCTGAGCGCGCTCAAGCCCGACGTCTGCTTCAACGCCTTGCACGGCGAGTGGGGCGAGGACGGCTGCGTGCAGGGCGTGCTGGAGACCCTGGGCGTGCCCTACAGCCATTCCGGCGTCCTGGCCTCGGCGCTCGCCATGGACAAGGCCAAGGCCAAGGCGGTGCTGGCCGCGGCGGGCGTGATCGTCCCCGGCGGCGGCCTCTTCAACCGCTTCGAAGCGGCGGCCGCCCACGTCATGGCGCCGCCCTATGTGGTCAAGCCGAACGCGGAAGGATCCTCCGTCGGGGTGTTCCTGGTGTTCGAGGGCGCCAACCGCCCGCCGCAGGAGATCGTGGCCCCGTCCTGGACCTTCGGCGAGGAGGTGATGATCGAGCCCTACATCGCCGGACGCGAGCTCGCCGTGGGCGTCATGGACGGCAAGGCCATGACCGTCACCGACATCATCCCGCGCACAGGATTTTATGACTACGAAGCCAAGTACGCCGATGGCGGATCGACGCATGTCGTGCCGGCCGATCTTCCGCCTCATGTCTTTGAAAAAGCGCTGAGAATGAGCGAAATGGCGCATGCCGCCCTGGGGTGTCGGGGGATTACCCGGTCCGACCTGCGTTATGACGATGTTAACGACGTTCTGGTCCTCCTTGAGGTCAACACCCAGCCCGGCATGACGCCCACTTCGCTCGTCCCAGAGCAGGCGGCTCAGCAGGGCGTGGATTTCGACCGTTTGGTGCTTTGGATCACGGAGGACGCGTATGCCCGCGGCGGTGCGGGGGGGATCGCGAGCTAGGGCGAAACCCTCACCCAAGACGGCGCCGAAGGCGGCGCGTCCGGCGACCGCGGCCCGCCGCGCGCCGGTCGCTGAGCATCGCGGACTTTCGCCCCGGGTGGCCCTGATCGCCGCCGTCGCCGTCCTGGCGCTGGCCTTGGGCGTGACGCTCGCCACCGGCCATCGCGGCCAGCGCCTGGCCGCCAACGTCGGCTCCGGGATCGACAACCGCTTCGGCGCGGCGGGCTTCCGGCTGAAGACCATCGAGGTCCAGGGCGCCTCGCCCATGGCCACCGCCGACATCGTCAAGGCCGCCGGGGTCTACCAGAACGAGCCGTTGCTGGGCCTCAACCTCGCTACCCTGCGCAGGAATGTCGAGCAGGTGGGCTGGGTGAAGGAAGCGCGCGTCGCGCGCCTGCTGCCCGACACCCTGGTGGTTTCGGTGGTCGAACACCGCCAGCTCGCCGTCTGGCAGCACGCCGGGCGCCAGTTCGTCATCGACGACCACGGCCAGGTGATCAAGGAGGCCGATCCGGCCCGCTTCGCCAAGCTGCCGCTGGTGGTGGGCGAGGGCGCCGCGAGCCACGCGCCGGAGATCCTGCCGGTCATCGCCCAGCGTCCGCGGCTGATCGGCCAGATGGACGCCCTGGTGCGTGTCGATGACCGTCGCTGGGACATCCGCATGCGCGACGGCTCGCTGATCCAGCTGCCGGCCGACGGCGTCGACGGCGCCCTGATGCAGCTGGAGCGCCTCGACCAGCGCTCGCGCATCCTCGAACTCGGTTTCGACCGCATCGACCTGCGCAATCCCGACGTGGTCTCCGTGCGCCCCCGCGCCGTCCAGGCCCTGCAGTCGCAATCCCTCACCTCGCCCGCCGGGGCGAGGCTCTGACGTAGATGGAAGATCCGTGGATGTTGAAGCTGGCGAACCGAGCCGAAGCCCCGACCGAAGAGCGCAGGTTCGCCCCGAGCCACGAGGGACAGACCAGGTCGTCGGGGCGCAAGGACGGCCGCGAGGGGCTGAAGGCGGCGCTGGTGCGTCCGCCGGTGGTCGCCGCCGTCGATCTCGGCGCGGCCAAGGTCGCCTGTTTCATCATGAAGCCCGAGGGCGTCCGTAAGGGTGATCGCACCCTGACCACCGCCGGCGTCGGCTACGTCCAGTCGCGTGGCATCCGCGGCGGCGCCATCGTCAACCTGGATGAGGCCTCCGAGGCTATCGCCCAGGCCGTGGAGCGGGCCGAAAACGTGGCCGGCGTCAACGTCCAGGGCGTCACCGTCGCCACCGCCGGCGGCCAGCTCACCTCCAACCGCGTCGCCGGCCGGGTCTCCATCGGCGCGCGGCCGATCAGCGACAACGACCTGGTGCGCGCCATCAGCCACGCGCTGGCCCAGATCAAGCTGCCGGGCCGCCGGGCCGCGCACATCCTGCCGATCGCCTGGAGCGTCGACGGGCAGGGCGGCGTCCGCGACCCCCGCGCCATGTTCGGCCGCACGCTGGGCGTCGAGCTCCTGGTGGTCTCGGTCTCCGAAGCCGTGTTCCAGACCCTCGGCGCCTGCGTCGAGCGCGCCCACCTGCAGTTCGACGGCGTGGTCGCCGCGCCCTTCGTCTCGGCCCTGGCCGCGCTGGAGGAGGACGAGATGGACCTGGGCTCGGTCTGCATCGACATGGGCGGCGGCTCGACGAGCGCCGCGGTGTTCAATTCTGGCTCCCTGGTCCACGTCGAGACCGTGCCGGTCGGCGGCCAGCACGTGACCCAGGACATCGCCCGCGGGCTCTCCACCTCCATCGCCGGCGCCGAGCGGATCAAGACCCTGCATGGCTCGGCCATCGCCTCCGCCAACGAGGACCGCGAGATGATCGAGGCGCCGCCGCGCGGCGACGACCCCGGTGCCGGCCCGGTGATCGCGCCGCGCAGCCTGTTGAAGGGCATCATCGCGCCCCGCGTGGAAGAGACCCTCGAACTGCTGCGCGACCGGCTGAAGGCGTCGGGCGCACCCATCGAGGCCGGGGCCGGCCTGGTGCTGACCGGCGGCGCGAGCCAGCTGGCCGGGGTGCGGGAGGTGGCCGTGCGCGTGTTCGACCGCCCCGTGCGTCTGGGCCGTCCGCGCCGCGTGCCGCACCTGGCCGACGCCGCCTCAGGCCCGGCCTTTACCGCCGCGGCGGGTATCCTGCATCGTTCCGCCTTCGGCCCGCGCGAGGCGGTCAGCGCCAAGGCGCTCGCCTCCGCCAAGCTGCGCCGCGAGCCGCTCGACCCGCGCGCCAATCCCGTGGCCAAGGCCGCATCCTGGCTGCGCGACAACCTCTAGGTCAGGCGTCGACCGAGGCCGCCACGACCATCTCGGCGATGGCCTGCTTCAGCGATATCGCGCCCCTCCGCGCGCTGGCGCCGCGGTCGGGAAAATCGATCCAGCCTTGGTTGAAGCCGTCGACCATCTGGATGCGCGGCAGCGGGTTCTGCATGCCCTCAGCCCGGAAGATCGCCTCCCACCGTTCGCGGGGAATGGCCTCCACGCGAACCGGACGGCCCAGGGCTTCGGCGAGGGCCTGCGCGATGGCGTTGGATGTCACCCGTTCGGCTTCCAGCTCGACCACCCGATGTCCGGTCCACGTCTCGCCCATCAGTTCGGCCGCCACCCGGCCCACGTCCGAGGCGGAGATCATCGGCACGGGGTGATCGAGCGGCTGGAGGTAGCTCTGGATGGTCCCCAGGTCCCGTGCGGCCGCAACGTCCCACGCGGCGTTTTCCATGAACCAGGCCGCTCTCAGGAACGCCACCGGCATCGGCAGGTCTTCCAGCGCACGTTCGAGAAGCCCCAGTTGGTTCAACAGATTGGGCCGCTCGCAGTCGGCGCCGACCGTCGAAAGCGCCACGACCCGCCGCAGCCGGGATCCGTCGAGCGCTTGCCTCAGCTTCGCGATCATCGCCCTGGCCTCAGGGAAACCCGGTGAAGGATCGAACATGGGCGGCAGCATGACGAAGGCGGCCTCGGCCCCGGCGAAGGCCGCCGCCATCCTGTCCGCATCGTCCAGATCGGCGACCGCGACCTCGCATCCCCGTTCAGCCCAGGGCGCGCCCTTGGCGGCGTCGCGGACCACCGCGCGCACCGGCTTGTCGGCCGCCAGCAGGGTCCGCGCCACAGCGCCGCCCACCTTGCCGGTAACTCCCATCACCACGTTCATGATCAGCTCCTTTGTCTGTGCGCCTCCTATGCCACGCATCGATTGCTGACTTGAGCGCCGACATGTCATGGTACTCCTGCGTGCGAAGCAGGAATTGGCATGACCTATGACGGACGGCTGCTGGCGGGGGTGACGGTCTTGGTCGCGGTGGTCGAGGCCGGGACCTTCGCGCGGGCTGGGCAGGCGCTCGGCCTTTCGGCCTCAGGCGTCAGCCGGGCGGTTTCCCGATTGGAGGCGCGGGTCGGGGTCCGGCTGCTGGAGCGCACCACACGCTCGTTGCATCTCACGGACGAGGGGCGGCGGTTCTACGATCAGGTCAATCCGCACCTCGCAGGCATCGAGGAGGCGGCCACCGAAGCCGCCGGGGCGGTCGGCGCCGTCCGTGGACGGTTGCGCGTCAACGTCGACGCCTTCTTCTCGCGGGTCGTCCTGGCACGCCATCTGGCCGACTTCCTGGCGCGCTATCCTGACCTGTCGCTGGAGATGATCACCCGCGATTCCCTCGGTGACCTGGTGGCCGACGGTTTCGACCTGGCGGTCCGCTTCGGCGAGCCGCGCCCCGGGAACCTGATCGTGCGCAAGCTGCTGGAGACCCGCATCCTGACGGTCGCCGCCCCGGCCTATATCGCCGCGCACGGACGCCCGGCCGAACCCACCGACGTGGCCCGGCACGCCTGCATCGACTTCTACGACACGGCGAGCGGGCGGCCCTACGACTGGGAGTTCCGCCGGGGCGGCGAGGTGCTGCCGGTGCCGATCGCCGCGCGGCTGCTGGTGTCCGATCCGGACACCATGCTGGGCGCCTGCCGGGCCGGCGCCGGCGTCGCCCAGATCCTGGCGCTGGGAACCCAGCATCTGATCGAGAGCGGCGTCCTGGTGGACCTTTTCCCCGAGTGGTCCGACGAGCGGTTTCCGCTTTACGCGCTCTATCCCTCGCGGCGGCACCGCGCCGCCAGGGCCAGCGCCTTCGTCGATTTCTGCCTGGAAGTCCTCGCCCGGCCGCAGGTCGACGACGCCGTTGGCGGCCTGACGCAGGGTTAACCCGCGCCCGAGGCGAGGCTTAACGACCTATCCCCGGGTTCCACAGGCGAGTCCAATCGCCGCAGCCGCCGGCTGATTCGGCTTACGCCTTGTGACGCAAGGGGATTTTTCCGCAATGGCGCCGCTCGACGGGCTCGCGACTCACGGTATGCGGTTAACGCTCGATTAAGAATGTCGGCGCGTACTTAACGCTTAGTTACGAAGCGGTCGGCGGGGGGTTCGCCGTCACGCTCCGGCCGCAAATTCAGAAGGACGCAGGGGTCCCATGACTATCGCTCTTTCAGCGCCGCGCGCGACAGAACTGAAGCCGCGGATCGTTGTGTTCGGCGTCGGCGGCGCCGGCGGCAACGCGGTCAACAACATGATTGAGGCCGGGCTGGAAGGCGTCGAGTTCGTCGTCGCCAACACCGACGCCCAGCAGCTGCAGTTCGCCAAGACCGAGCGCCGCGTGCAGCTCGGCGTCCTGGCGACGCAAGGGCTCGGCGCCGGCGCCCATCCCGAGATCGGCATGGAAGCCGCCGAGGAGAGCATCCCGGAAATCGGCGAGCATCTTGACGGCGCCCACATGGTGTTCATCACCGCCGGTATGGGCGGCGGCACGGGCACCGGGGCGGCCCCGATCATCGCCAAGTGCGCCCGCGAACGCGGAATCCTGACCGTCGGCGTGGTCACCAAGCCCTTCCACTTCGAGGGCCGCCACCGCATGCGCCTGGCCGACGCCGGCATCGCCGAGCTGCAGCGCTACGTCGACACCCTGATCGTCATCCCCAACCAGAACCTGTTCCGGGTCGCCAACGAGCGGACCACCTTCGCCGAAGCCTTCGGCATGGCCGACCAGGTGTTGCACTCGGGCGTGCGCTCGATCACCGACCTGATGGTGCTGCCGGGCCTGATCAACCTCGACTTCGCCGACGTCCGCACGGTGATGACCGAGATGGGCAAGGCGATGATGGGCACCGGCGAGGCGACCGGCGACGACCGCGCCCTGATGGCCGCCCAGAACGCCATCCAGAACCCGTTGCTCGACGAAGTGTCCCTGAAGGGCGCCAAGGCCGTGCTGGTGAACGTCACCGGCGGCCTCGACATGACCCTGCTGGAAGTCGACGAGGCGGCCAACGCCATCTCCGAGCAGGTTGATCCGGAAGCCAACATCATCTTCGGCGCGGCGTTCGACCCGTCGCTGGACGGCATGATCCGCGTGAGCGTGGTCGCCACCGGCATGGACGGCGCCTCGATCGCCGCCATCGAGCCCAAGCTCGAGCGCCGGCCGATGACCGCGCCGCCGCTGGTGATGTCCGAGCGTCCCGCGTCGGCGGAGGCCCCGGCCTACGCGCCGGCCGCCGAGCCGATCGCCGCTTCGGCATCTCTGGACGACGAGCAACCCGACCTCTACGCCGCCCCGCAGCCGGTCGCCTATCAGGCCGCGCCGGAGCCGGTGGTCGTGCGGCCGATCGCCCGCATCGTCGATCCGGCGGTGTCGGAACCGGCGGACGAGCCGCTGTTCGCCCAGCCGGCCTATGAGGAGCGCCGCCCCCGCGGCGGGTTCCTGAGCATCTTCGGCAGCCGTCCGCGCTACGACGCGCCGCAGCCGGCTGCGGCGCCCGCGCCACGCCCGGCGCCCAGCCGTGGCGGCGCGCTTCCGGCGGAAGCCGCAGCGCCCGAGGAAGAGGCCCATCAGGGCGAGGATCTGGAGATCCCGTCCTTCCTGCGCCGTCTCGCCAACTAGCTGAAAACCTTAAGTTTCAAACCTGCGCCGCGGCAGCCCGAAAAGGCTTCCGCGGCGCAGTCCGTTTTTGGACTCCGTTAACCGAAACATTGCGAAACAGGGTTTGTTTTGCTGCGGCGCACCAGGGGCATTAACCGCACCTGTGGCGCTCCTCGGTCAGCGGGGCTTGTTGCGCCCCAGTTCCAGGGAAGGTCCCAGCGTGGCGGCAGACGGTTTCCAGAGCGGCGCCTTCCAGCATACCGTCAAGACTCCGGCGCTATTCGCCGGCGTCGGCGTCCATACCGGTGAATACACCCAGGTCGCGGTCCATCCGGCCGGCTGCGACGCCGGCATCGTTTTCGTGCGCGCCGACATCACCGACCGCGACAACCGCGTGCCGGTCTCGCCGGAAGCGGTCTGCAAGACCCAGCTCGGCACGGTGATCACCAACGCCGCGGGCGCGACCGTGGCCACCATCGAACACCTGATGGCCGCCCTGGTCATGTCCGGCATCGACAACGCCATCGTCGAGCTCGACGGGCCGGAAATGCCGATCATGGATGGTTCGTCCTGGCCGTTCCTGAAAATCCTCGACCGCGCCGGGCGTAGACCCCAAGCGGCGGCCCGCAGGTTCATCGAGATCATCGACACCGTCGAAGTGGTCGACGGCGACAAGCGCGCCGCGCTGAAGCCGGCCATGCGCTTCGAGGTCGCCTTCGCCATCGAGTTCCCCACCGCCGTGATCGGCCGCCAGGAAATCGACCTGCCGATGGACGAGGCCGCCTTCCGCCGCGAACTGGCCGACTGTCGCACCTTCGGCTTCCTGCACGAGGTCGAGGCTTTGCGCGCCATGGGGCTCGCGCGGGGAGGCACCATGGAAAATTGTCTGGTGATCGAGGGCGACCGGGTCCTGAACCCCGAGGGCCTGCGCCGCCCCGACGAGTTCGTCCGCCACAAGGCGCTGGACGCCATCGGCGACCTCTATGTCCTGGGCGCGCCGATCCTCGGCCGATTCGAGGGCGAGCTGGCCGGCCACAGCATCAACAACCAGCTGGTCCGCGCTTTGGCGGCCCATCCCGAAGCCTACCGCGTCCGCACCTTCGCCGACGAAATCGCCGTCGCGGTCTGATTTCCACCACAGGTTCCCGCGTAGCGTCGTCGCAGGCTTTCTGCGTTCGTTTGCGCGCCACAGTCCCTGGTGTAGAAGCTGTGTTCCGCGTGGGGGCGCGCGTCGGTCTTTTGAGGTGAAGGTGCCTGTTTCTCGCAATCTGGGCGTAAGCCGTTCGTGGGCTCGCCCTGCGCTCATCGTCATCCTCTGCGGTCTGGCCCTGGCGGCCTGCGGTTCACGGCCGAAGCCGAAGCCGAAGCTGGCCTATGAGGAACGCCCGGTGGAGCTGCTCTATTCCACCGGCGCCGACCGCATGGACCACCACATGTGGGGCCAGGCCGTCGAGTACTTCCAGGAAGTCGAACGCCAGCACCCCTATTCGGAGTGGTCGCGCCGCGCGATCCTGATGCAGGCCTTCGCCCACTATCAGGCCAACGACTATGACGAGGCGATCGCCGACGCCGACCGCTTCATCTCGCTCTATCCGGGCAACCAGGCCGCCGCCTACGCCCACTATCTGAAGGCCGTCTGCTACTTCGAGCAGATCGTCGACGTGGGCCGCGACCAGGCCGCGACCGGCCAGGCCCTGGACAACCTGCGCGAGGTCACCACCCGCTATCCGCACACCGAATACGCGCTCGACGCCCGCCTGAAGATCGACATGGTCAACGACCAGCTGGCCGGCAAGGAAATGACCATCGGCCGCTGGTACCTGCGCCAGAACGACACCCTGGCCGCCATCAACCGCTTCAAGACCGTCACCGAACGCTACCAGACCACCAGCCACGCGCCGGAAGCCCTCTACCGCCTGGTGGAGGCCAACCTGACCCTGGGCCTGCTGGACGAGGCCAAGAAGGACGGCGCCGTGCTCGGCTACAACTATCCGGGCGAGGTCTGGTACCGCGACGCCTACGACCTCCTGACCTCCAAGGGCCTGCGCCCGCAGGAGATCCCGGCGGTGGTGTCCAAGCGCAGCGTGTTCCACGCGGCCTTCACCAAGGACAAGACCCGCACGGTCCTGCCGCCCGCCGCCGCCGGCCCGGACACCACCGCCGCCGCCATGGCCACCGCGAAGCCGAAGACCGATGCGGCGGCCGCGGCTCCGGCGCCGGCCGAGACGGCCACCGCGGATCAGCCGGCGAAGAAGAAGCGCAGCTTCTTCCACATCCCGTTCACCGGCGGGAAGCAGCCGGATGTCTCCGCGCCGCAGCCGGATCCGGATCCGACGCCGACCCGCTCGCCGCCGTCGTAGGGCGGCTTGGCCGCACCACGACCCGGGGGTTGGGCTCGTGGAGCCCGTGCGCGGCTAGTGGATGACCGTCGTGGGGGTGCGAAGCCAGGCTTCCTGGGTGATGGCGAGCATGGACGGGGCGTCGATGACGCCGATCGAGTCCCAGGTGAAGAGGGCGTAGCCGGGGTGGGCCCCGTTCACGCCCGCCGGGACCGGCACATGCAGTTTTCCGGCGAGCCAGGCCAGCGGTCCGTAGCCGCAGAGGCTGACGCAGTGGTCCTCGGCGGCGTCATGGTGATAGCCGGTGGCGAACCAGTTCTTGCCGCCATTCACGCTTCCGCCGGCGGCGTGCCAAGTCGCTTCAAGCTGGTTGGCGGCGACACCGATCTTCACCGGCCCTTCCCAGATCGCGTGGTTCAGGACGGCCGCGTTGGTCCAGTTCACCGACAGGATCGAGCCGTCATCATAGGTGTGCCCCGCCTGCACGAAGCCGCCGGTCTGCATCCACACCATGACTTCGTGCAGATTGGCGCCGTTGAGCACGCCGTGGGCGGAGGCCCAGGCGGTCACGGTGGCGTCAGGGACGAAGACCTCCGGCGCATTGCAGGCCTTGGCGAAGGCTTCCTCAGCGGTGACGCAGTCGCCGTCGTAGTAGTTGCCCCACATGGAGATCTGTTTGGGGATCCGGATGAACTCCGCTGGAGCCTTGCGTGGCGCGATGGCCGCGGCCTCAAGGCCTCCGGGCATATAGGGCATGGCCCCGGCGAGTAGATGACGTGGGGTAGGGGCGGCTCCGCGCTTGGGGCTGTTTTGCTCGCCGCCGGCGGCGGCGTGGGTGTCCGACATGTCGCTGTCCTCAGAGGAGTTGTGGGGAGAACGCGTACGGAAATACTGGCGGCCGTCTCACTTGGTCTTGGGCTTCGGCGCCTTGGGTGGGGCGTCTGGTACGAACGGCGTCGCTTCTTCAATGACCTCCTTCGGCGTCGGGATCGCGCCCCGCCGGGGTCCGGGAGGCCGATCGTCGGGCTTGTCGGGCGGTCTCATTTTGAGCCCCGGGAAACTGCACATGAGGATACACCCAAGGTGGTATGTGTAACAACTATAATTAGAGGTTGAGCGAGCGATCCGCTCCCTTGCCGTGGCGCCAAACGGTTGGCGATGGGAACAAAAAGTGATCAACTGCGTCGGCGGCCCTAGTTCCGGCCGCTGATTCTATGGCGTCGTTGGGTCATGCTGATCGGCCAATCATGCTGATAGGACTGTGGATCCGCGACGTGGTGCTGATCGAGGCCCTGGACCTGTCCATCGGGCCCGGCCTGACCGTGCTGACCGGCGAGACCGGGGCCGGCAAGTCGATCATCCTCGACGCCCTGGGCCTGGCGGTGGGCGCGCGGGCCGATGCGGGCCTGGTGCGCCGCGGCGCGGCCCAGGCGGCGGCCTCGGCGGTCTTCGCGCCCGCGCCCCACCATCCGGTCTGGGACCTGCTGGAAGACAAGGGCCTCTCCTACGCCCGCGACGAGGACCTGGTCCTGCGCCGGACCCTTAGCGCCGACGGCCGCAGCCGCGCCTTCGTCAACGACCAGGCGACCGGCGTCGGCGTGCTGAAGGAGGTCGGCGAGGCCCTGCTGGAGGTGCATGGCCAGCACGAGACCGTGGGCCTCCTGGACGCGCGCACCCACCGCCCGTTGCTGGACGCATTCGGGGCCTTAAGCGGCCTGGCCGAGGCGGTGGCCGGCCGCTGGCGCGGCTGGCGCGCGGCCCGCGAGCAGGTGGAGGCCTTCCGCGCCGAGGTCGCCCGCGCCGACGCCGAGACCGAGGAGCTGACCCTGCGCCTGGCCGAGCTCGACCGGCTCGACCCGCGCGAGGGCGAGGAGACGGAGCTGGCCGAGGAACGCGCCATCCTCGGCGCCTCGGAAAAGGCCCTGGCCGATATCGGCGGCGCGCGGGAAGTGTTCGAGGGACTGTCGGCCCGCGTTGCCGGCGCGGTCCGGGCGTTGAGCCGCGCGCACGAGCGCGCCCTGCTGGCCGGCGCGGCCGAGACGGGGACCGCCGTGAAGCGGCTGACGGACGCATCTTCGGCCCTGGACCGGGTGCTGATCGAAGCGGCGGAAGCCGAGGCCGCCATCGACGCCGCGGCCGAGGCCTTCGACTTCGAACCCGACCGCCTGGAAAAGGCCGAGGAGCGGCTGTTCGATCTGCGCGGCCTCGCCCGCAAGCTGCAGGTCAGCGTCGAGGAGCTGCCGCTGCTCCGCGCCCGGTTCGCCGAGCGGCTGCGTGCGGTGGAGACCAGCGGCGATGCGCTACGGGCCGCCGAGGCCGCACTGGCCGAGGCCCGCAAAGGCTATCTCGCCGTCGCCGCCGAGCTCTCCGCGGCCCGCGCCGCGGCGGGCGAACGCCTTGCCGCGGCGGTGATGGGCGAGCTGACCCCGCTGAAACTCGACAAGGCGCGCTTCCGCGTGGCCGTGGACGCCCTGGCCGAAGACAAGGCGGGCCCAAGTGGCCTCGACCGCGTGGCCTTCGAGATCGCCACCAATCCCGGCGCGCCGTTCGGCGATTTAGGGGCGATCGCGTCCGGCGGCGAACTGGCCCGCTTCGCGCTGGCGTTGAAGGCGGCGCTGGCCGGCCGCTCCGGCGGGCCGCAGCCGCTGATGATCTTTGACGAGGTCGATCAGGGCGTGGGCGGCGCGGTGGCCGACGCCGTCGGCCTGCGCCTGAAGCGGCTGGCCGGTGAAGCCCAGGTGCTGGTGGTGACCCACTCTCCGCAGGTCGCCGCCCGCGGCGACGCCCACTGGCGCATCGCCAAGGCCGGGGAGGGCGACCGGCTGCGCACAACGCTGGAAGACCTCTCCGCCACCGAGCGCGAGGAGGAGATCGCCCGCATGCTCGCCGGCGCGCAAATCACCGACGCTGCCCGCGCCGCCGCCCGGGCGCTGATCGGGGCGTGAAACTCTTCCTTTCCCGCGCAGCGGGAGAGGGGGACCGCCCGCCGAAGAGCGGGTGGTGGAGAGGGTAAGCCACCGCATGGACTCCAACGCATCGCTCAAGATCGTCAAGCGCGCGCGGGCTCTCCGGAAGGCCATGACCGAGCCCGAAGTCATGCTCTGGTCCAAACTCAAGGGACGCGGACGCGGCCAACCAATTTTCCGGCGGCAATTCGCCTATGAGTCGATGATCTTCGATTTCTACCGCTCGGCGGCGAAGTTGGCGGTCGAGATCGACGGGTCAATGCATTGGCCGGCCGAAAAGCGCGCGAAGGACGAGGCGCGGGATCGGTGGTTGGCTCGACGCGGGATTGAAGTCCTGCGGATCGGCGCGGGCGCGGTCTATCAGGACCTTGGAGGGGCGGCCGATGCGGTGGTCCTGCGAGCCTTGGCGCTGATCGAGAGCCACGGATAGGCCGGGGGTGAGGCTGGCCCTCTCCACCACCCGCTCTTTGGCGGGCGGTCCCCCTCTCCCGCTGCGCGGGAAAGGAAGGCATATGTTCGCGGCATGACCACGAACGTCGCTGACCTCACCCCCGACGAAGCCGCCGCCGAGCTGGCGCGGCTGGCCGAGGAGATCGCCGGGCATGACATCCGCTACCATCAGCAGGATGCGCCGACGATTTCGGACGGCGACTACGACGCGCTGAAACGGCGCAACCTGGAGATCGAGGCGCGGTTTCCCGAGCTGGTGCGCGAGGACTCACCCTCGCTGAGGGTCGGCGCCGCGCGGGCGGCACAGTTCTCGCCCGTCACCCATGGCGTGCCGATGCTCAGCCTCGACAACGCCTTCGCCGACGAGGAGGCGATCGAGTTCGACGCCCGCATCCGGCGTTTCCTGCGCCTGGGGGCCGGTGACCTGGTGGCCTACACGGCCGAGCCGAAGATCGACGGCCTCAGCTGCTCGATCCGCTACGTGAAGGGCCAGCTGGTCCAGGCCGCCACCCGCGGCGACGGCCGGGTCGGCGAGGACGTTACCGCCAATGTGCGGACCATCGCCGACGTGCCGAAGACGCTCTCGGGGACCGGCTGGCCCGACGAGATCGAGGTGCGCGGCGAGGTCTATCTCCGCCACGATGCCTTCGCCGCCCTGAACGCCGCCGCCGCCGAGGCCGGCCAGAAGACCTACGCCAATCCGCGCAACGCCGCGGCCGGATCGCTGCGCCAGATCGACCCGAAGATCACCGCCTCCAGGCCGCTCAGCTTCTTCGCCTATGCCTGGGGCATCCACTCCGCGCCGTTCGCCGACACACAGTGGGAGGCGCTCGGCAAGCTCGCGGCCTGGGGCTTTTCGACCACCCCGCAGAGCGAGCGGGTGGAGAACGCCCAGGGGCTGCTCGACGCCTACGGCCGTATGGAGGCGATCCGACCGCACCTCGCCTATGACATCGACGGCGTGGTCTACAAGGTCGACCGCCTGGACTGGCAGCAGCGCCTGGGCTTCGTCACCCGCACCCCGCGCTGGGCCATCGCGCGAAAGTTCCCGGCCCAGCGGGCGCGCACCGTCCTGGAGGCCATCGATATCCAGGTGGGCCGCACCGGGGCGGTCACCCCGGTGGCGCGGCTGCTGCCGGTGACGGTCGGCGGCGTGGTGGTCGAGAACGCCACCCTGCACAATGCCGACGAGATCGCGCGCCTGGACGCTCGCGTGGGCGACACGGTGATCCTGCAGCGCGCCGGCGACGTGATCCCGCAGATCGTCTCGGTGGTGCTGGAGGAGCGGCCGAAGGACGCCCAGCCCTTCGCGTTCCCGACCCGTTGCCCGTGCCCGCTGCATACCGAGATCGTGCGCGAGACCACCGCGGCCGGGGCGGCGACCGTGGTGCGCCGCTGCTCCGGGGAGTTCGCCTGCCCGTTCCAAAAGCTCGCCCACCTGCGCCACTTCGTGTCGCGCCGCGCCTTCGACATCGAGGGCCTGGGCGAGAAGCAGCTCACCATCTTCACCGAACGCGGCTGGATCGAGGCCCCCGCCGACATCTTCCGCCTGCACGAGAAGCGCGCGGAAATCCTCGAGCTGGAACGCTTCGGTGAAACCAGCGTCGGCAACCTGCTGGAGAGTATCGACGCCCGCCGCGACATCGCGCTCGACCGCTTCATCTATGGCCTCGGCATCCGCCATATCGGCGAGACCACCTCGCTGGCGCTGGCCCGGCATTTCGAAACCGTGGAGGCCTTCGTGAGCACGGCCAAGGCGGCGTCCGAACAGATGGCCGGCCCGATGTTCGCCGAGCTCTCCGACCTCGACGGCCTGGGCCCCACGGCGGTGGAGGCGGTGCTGGCCTTCGCCCGCGCCCGCCAACCGCTGCTGATCCCGCCGGAGATCTCCCTGGAGGAACACCTGCGGCTGGCGATCCCCAAGCTCAACACCAAGGCCCGCGCGGCGCTGGCGGCGCGCTTCGGCGACTGGGCGAGCTTCGAGGCCGCGGCGCTCCAGGCCGCCGCCGAGACGCCGGGCGAGGCCTTCATCGAGGTCGCCTCGACCGACGCCGTGGGCGTGGTCGCCGCCCGGATGATCGCGGAGTTCTTTGGCGAGGACCACAACCGCGCCCTGGTCGACAACCTGCTGGCCGAACTTCGGGTGATCCCCGCCGAGCGGCCGAAGACCGACACGGCCGTGGCCGGCAAGACCGTCGTCTTCACCGGCGCCCTGGAGAAGATGACCCGCGACGAGGCCAAGGCCCAGGCCGAGGCCCTGGGCGCCAAGGTCTCCGGCTCGGTGTCGAAGAAGACCGACCTGGTGGTGGCCGGCCCCGGCGCGGGCTCGAAACTGGCCGAGGCCGCCAAGCTCGGCGTCCAGGTGATTACCGAGGATGAGTGGCTTCAGATGGTCGGCAACTGACTCTCTACCGCTCATCCCGGCGAAGGCCGGGACCCAGATGGAATAGCTCGGCGGCTGCCTCTCCGGTCCGCCACGCCGCCGCCCTGGCGCGTGGCGCCGGACTCGCGCGATGGTCGCCATCACGCGTCAGGAGCAGCGGATGTCGGAGCGGAACCCCTTGGGATGGCGCAGGTGGCTGGGGCCGTTCGGCCCGCGGCCGCGCCTGGCGATCGGGACGCTCGTCGGGGTCGCCGTCGGTGTGGCGCTGCTGGCGTTTCCGCAGATGGGGTCTTCCACGCGCCTGATCCTGGCCTGGGACGCCCTGTCGCTGACCTTCATGGGCACGATGTTCCACGCCGTCCTGCAGCACGGACCCAACGAGATCCGCGCCCAGGCGTCGATCGACGACGAGGGGCGCGGCGTGATCCTGGCCCTGGTGCTGATCGCCTCGGCGGCCAGCGTCTGGGCGGTGGGCGTGGAGCTGTCGATCGCCAAGGAGGCGCACGGGGTCCTGATGCGGGGCGTGCACATCATCCTGGCCTTCGTGACCGTCGTCGCCTCATGGCTGATGGTGCAGATGATCTTCGCCCTGCACTACGCGCACGAATGGTACGGCGTGGACGAGGACGACGGCGCGGCCGACGCCGAGGGCATCGAGTTCCCAGGGCACGAGGTCCCCGACTACTGGGATTTCCTGTATTTTTCGACGGTGATCGGGGTGGCCTGCGCCACGGCCGACGCGAATATCACGTCCAAGGGCCTGCGCCGGCTGGCGATGATCCACGGCATGGTGGCCTTCGCCTTCAATACGATCATCGTCGCCCTCACCATCAACCTGACGGCGGGGTTGTTCTGATCAGGTAGCGACCTCCCCGGCCGCGAGGACCGGGGAGGCGCTGAAAGAGGACTAGTCGTTGACGCGCAGGTTGGTCGCCGACGTCTTGCCGCTGCGACGGTCCGCTTCGAGGTCGTAGGCGACGTGCTGGCCTTCGTTCAGGCCGCGCAGGCCGGCCTGCTCAACCGCCGAGATATGCACGAACACGTCCTGGCCGCCGTCTTCGGGCTGGATGAAGCCGAAACCCTTGGTCGGGTTGAACCACTTCACCGTGCCCGCGCCGACGCCGGCGGGGTCGCCCGCCGGACGTCCGCCGCCGCCGCCGCCGCCGCCGCCGAAGCCGCCGCCGCGAGGACGGTCAAAGCCGCCGCCGCCGCCGCGCGGGCGATCGAAGCCGCCGCCACCGCCGCCGCCGTTGCGCGGGGGCGCCGCGCCCTGGCCGGTGACGACCAGCTGGCCCGCCGAAAGCTTGCCGGACCGTCGGTCCTGCTCGAGTTCGAAGTTGACCAGGTCGCCTTCATTCAGGCCGCGGAGGCCTGCCTGCTCGACTGCTGAAATGTGGACGAAGACGTCGCTTCCGCCGTCGTCCGGTTGGATGAAACCAAAGCCCTTAGCGGTATTGAACCACTTGACCGTGCCGCTCGCCATTCGCCTGACCTAACCGAGATAGAGTGTCTCACCGCCTCCCCAACAGGAGACGCCCGGCCCCCCAGTCTGGCGGTCCGTGAAATGCTATGTAGCGGGCGAAATGCCGGTAGGCCAGCCGCCCCGTGACAGAACAGCGCAATCGGCCTATTGGAGCGCCCCTTCAATTGCTCTCCCAGACCCAGCGGCGACGCCCCCTTGAACAGCATCTGCATCTACTGCGGCTCGGCCGCCGGCAGCGATCCGGCCTTCCTGGAAGAGGCGGTCATCGCCGGGACCCTGATCGCGCAGCAGGGGCTGACCCTGGTCTACGGCGGCGGCAAGGTCGGGCTGATGGGCGCGGTGGCGGACGCGGCGCTGGCCGCCGGCGGCAAGGTGATCGGCGTGATGCCCGCCGACCTGGTCAGCCAGGAGATCGGCCACACCGGCCTCACCGAACTGCGCGTCGTCAACTCCATGCACGAGCGCAAGTGGGCCATGGCCGAGCTGGCCGACGGCTTCCTCTGCCTGCCGGGCGGGCCGGGGACCTTCGAGGAGATCTTCGAGCAATGGACCTGGGCCTTGCTGGGGTTCCACGCCAAGCCCTGCGGCTTCGTCAATGTCCACGGCTACTACGACCCGATGCGCCAGACCGTGCAGCAGATGGCCGACAAGGGCTTCCTCGCCCAACAGTACGTCGACATGCTGATCTATGCGGACACCACGGCTCAGGCGCTGGACGCCTTCCGCGCCTATGTCCCGCCGCCGCCCAAGTGGGGCGTGGCCCCGGTGGAGCAGCGTTACTAGGCGGGCCGGCCGGCGCGGGGAGCTGATTTCAGAATATTTCGCGTCTCCGGCGAAAAGCCACTAGGCGCCGAACCGCGTTAGGTTTTTATTAACCAGCATGGATCCGAACCTCGCCGTCCTGCTTGGGCTTATCGTCCCGACCGCGATCGTCGGCGCGCTGGTGGCCGTGCTGCTCAGCGAGCAGGTCCGCGAACGCGGCCTGTTCGGCGCCCTGCGCCGGGTGATCACCGGCGGCGGCCGTCGCAACCCCTACGGCCGGCTGCTCCGCTAGGCTGGGGTAGAAAGGCCCCCGGCTCGCGCCGAGGGCCCTGTTTTGCTCTCCCGATAGTCTATTGGCGGTCGACGCGGACCTGCGTCGACAGGCGATCCAGGCGCGCCTGCAGCATCGAGGTGTCGCGGTCGCTCAGACGGCCGTCGCCCCGCATATCGTTTTCCTGGCGGCGGATGTCGTTGAGGGTGCGCTCGGCGTCATTGGCTTCGCGGCGCGACAGGCTGCCGTCCGACCGGCCGTGGTCGATGCGGTCCTGCAGGCGGCTGATGCGCTGGTCCACGCCCATGGTGTTCACGTGGCTGGTGTAGGCCGCGTCGGAGGAATAGCCGGAGACGCCGGGAGGCGCCCCGTCGATCCATTCGCCCTGGCGGTCATAATAGCCGTAGGCCACAGCCCGGTCGGCGTGGTTGTCGTGCCAGCGGCCGTCGTTGTCGTAGTAGCCGTAGGCGTGGACGCAGTCGCGCGGACCCTTGGCCAGGTTGCTGCCGACCGCCGCGCCGGCGACGCCGCCGATGATCGTGCCGCCGGTCTTGCCGCCGTGGCTGGCGACCGCGTTGCCCAACAGGGCGCCGCCGATCGCGCCCAGCACGGTGCCGGTCGTGCGATTGGCGCTACGTTGTTCGCAGGTTTCCTGGGCCATGGCCAGGGACGGGATAAGGACCGCAGCGGCGATGCCGGCGGCCAACAGACGCTTACGCATGGAATTCCTCCTCAGTGAGAGATCGTATCCCTCGCTTCAATCAACAGAACGTCAGCCCAGGGTAGAGGTTCCGAAATGAACCGGAGTTGACTAGGGTCAGGCCCTCAGCAGGGGAGCGGTGAATGCGTGGATTAAAGGGTCTGGTCTTGGGTCTGTGCGCGGGGCTTTTCGCCGCCGCCGGCGCCGCGTCGGCCGCGCCGCCGCCGCTCGCGCCCCACGACTACGCGATCAAGGACTTCCATTTCCGCTCGGGCGAGACCCTGCCGGAGCTGAAGCTGCACTACTACACCCTGGGCCAGCCGAAGAAGGATGCGTCGGGCCAGATCACCAATGCGGTCTTGATCCTGCACGGCACCGGCGGATCGGGCCGCCAGTTCGCAGCCCCGCAGTTCGCCGACGTGCTGTTCGCGCCCGGCGGCCTGCTGGACCCGGCCAAATATTACCTGATCATGCCCGACGACATCGGCCACGGGGCGTCTTCCAAGCCGTCCGATGGGCTGCACATGCGTTTCCCGCACTACGACTACGCCGACATGGTCGAGGCCGAGCATGCCGTCGTCAGCCAGGCGCTGGGGGTGAAGCAGCTTCGCCTGGTGATGGGCACCTCAATGGGCTGCATGCACTCCTTCATGTACGCCGAGATGTATCCGGACGGGGCCAGGGCGGCGATGCCGCTGGCCTGCCAGACCGTCTCGTTGGGCGGCCGCAACCGCCTGTGGCGCGAGATGGCGATCACCTCGATCAAGGCCGATCCGGCCTGGCAAGGCGGCGACTACAAGGCCGAGCCTGAACTGGGCCTGCGCGGGGCGGAGAACCTGCTGATCCTGGCCGGCCAGTCCGCCTGGCCGATGCAGATCGCCATGCCCAAGGGCGAGCAGGTCGACGCCTGGTACGCCCAACAGCTGCCGCAACGGCTGAAGGACGCCGAGGCCAACGACCTGATCTACCAGCTGGAGGCCTCGCGCACCTATAACCCGTCGCCGGACCTGGAGAAGATCAAGGCGCCGCTGACCTGGGTGAACTCGTCGGACGACTTCATCAACCCGCCGGAGCTGGGCCTGGCCCAGACCGAGATCAAGCGGGTGAAGGGCGGCAAGTTCGTGCTGATCCCCTTCCGCCCCGACACCCACGGCCACGGCACCCACACCTGGGCGGTCTTCTGGCAGAACGACCTGGCGGACCTCCTGAAACGCTCAGGCGGCTGATGCCTTAGCGCACGTAGCTCGCGCCATTGATGTCGAGGACGGCGCCGGTCATCGACGGCGGCGCTTCGAGGGCCAGATAGGCCACCGCATTGGCCACTTCCTCGGGGTCGGCCACCTTGCCCAGGGGAATGTCGGCCAGCAGCTTCTCGCCGCCGCGGCTGGACAGGTAGTCCTCCGCCATGCCGGTCATGGTGAAGCCGGGGCAGACGCCGAAAGCGAGAATGCCTTCCCCCGCAAAGCCGCGGGCGATG
Organism: Phenylobacterium sp.; assembly: GCF_036264965.1. GTDB lineage: Bacteria > Pseudomonadota > Alphaproteobacteria > Caulobacterales > Caulobacteraceae > Phenylobacterium. The sequence continues at coordinate 2,292 of NZ_DATAPY010000020.1, read as the reverse complement.
GACTTGGTCATGGCCACCATGCCGGCCTTGGACGCCGCATAGTGCCAATGGGCAGGGGAATCTCCGCGGTAGGCCGCGCGGCTGGCCACATTGACGATTCGCCCGCCGCTCGCCCGCTCGCGCCAGTGCAGCACCGCGCGGCGGCAGAGGTCGGCGGAAGCCTGCAGGTTGATCTGCATCGTGCGGTCCCAGCCCGCTTGCCATTCGTCCGCCGGCGCGTCGACCGCCACCGGCTCGAAGACCCCGGCGTTGTTGATCAGCACGTCGATGCGCCCGTCCAGCCGCGCCAGCGCCGCGTCCCAAAGCGCGTCGGCCGCCCCGCGCGCGGCCAGGTCGGCGCCGATGACGCCCGGCCCGTCCGCACGGCCGTGGCCCACGAAGCTGACGGCCTTGGCGCTCAGCGCGTCTGCGATCGCCGCGCCGATGCCGCGCGTGGAGCCGGTGACGAGGATGTGGGGCGTGTCGGTCATGCCGCTCTCGTAGAGCGCGTCAGGGTCAAGTGGAAGCCGGTTGACCCGTCCGACGCGCTCGAAACTTTTGAAGATCGACCCTTCTTGCCCGGTTCAGGTGTTGCCACCTGAACCGGGAAGGGTCGAACGGCCCGCGGCCGCGTCGCCCAGCCCAAATGGCGCCCACCGATTCAGCGCCTTTGCGACTGTCGCGCCCGCGCGACGCGATGGAGTCGCCTCCGCGCCCCGACCGGTGCATGATCGGGCGTCGGCGAACCGCCGGCGAGGCATGGTCCGGCAGCGGGCGTCTGGGGGTTCGAGGTGCATATTCTGGCCCTGGCTTTGGCCGCCGTGGTCGGCGCGGCCCATCCGGCGCCCGGCGTCGCCGGCGGCGCGAGCCCGTCGGCGGACGCGACCTGGACCGAGACCCGGGACGGCGAGGCGCCGCCGGCGCCCGGCACCCGCTTCAAGTGCCAGGACGGCGCCGACCTGGTCGCCCACTTCGACACCCGAGGGCCGCGGCTGATCGCGGTGGTGGACGCAGGCGACGGCCCGCACGCCCTGCCGATCCGCCCCTGGGACGGCGGCCCGGTGCAGCTCACCTGGAGCGACGGGACCCGCACGCTCACCTGGAGCCCCGGCGTGCAGATCATGTGGATGGAGGGCGGCGTCCACCGCATGTGCGGCCGCGAGGGCCACCACCACTGAGCCTGCGCCCGCGTCGAAGGACAAGGCGCGGCGGCCCCTCACGCCTGCCCCAGGCGTGGCTCTGTCCCCGCCAGCAGCCGCTGGATGTTGGCGCGGTGGCGCACGATCACGTAGACGCCGCCCGCGATCACCAGCAGCCGATAGGGCAAGGGTTGCTCCAAGCCGCAGATGAGCCCGATCGCGGTCACCGCGCCCAGCATCGAACTCAGGGAAACAATCCGGAAAACCGCCAGCACCACGGCCACGACCGCCGCGGCGCCCAGACCGACGGGCCAGGACAGCGCCAGCAAGACGCCGAGCCCCGTCGCCGCGGACTTGCCGCCCGTGAAATTCAGCCAGATCGAACGACTGTGCCCCACCAACACGGCCAGTCCGGCCAAGCAGACCGCCCAAGGCGTCAAGGTCTGCAGATCGAGCGCCGCCGGCGGCGTGACGGATGGCAGGCCATAGAGCCAGGGATAGAACCACCGGGCGAACAGGATCGCCGCCACGCCCTTCAGCAGATCCACCAGGACCACCACCAGCGCAGGCCATTTCCCCAGGGTCCGCAGGACGTTCGTCGCCCCGGTGGACCCGGAGCCAAGCTCTCGGATATCGACGCCCTTCAGCAGCTTCCCCGCCAGATAGCCCGTGGGCGTGGACCCGAGCAGATAGGCGATCGCCACGCCGGCCACGCTCGCGATCCAGAAGACCATGGGCTTCACCTCGGCGCTCCGATTTCAGGCGCTGGCTCCGCGCCTGGGCCGCGGGGCGCGCAAGTCACTTGGCTTTGGGTTGCCAGAGCTCGATCTTGGTGCCGTCAGGATCGAGTATCCAGGCGAACTTGCCGGTCGGGCCACCGTCTTCGGTCTTGAGGACAGTCACCCCTTTCTCCTTCAGGCGGGCGAGAAAAGCGTCCAAGTCGTCGACGGCGAAGTCGATCATGAACTCGCGCGTGGACGGGACCATGTAGTCGGTCGTGCTCGGCAAGGCGTTCCAAACGACAACCGGCGGATGCCCGGGCGCATCGTACTTCAGCGTCGCGCCGCCCCAGGGTTCGAGCGGGATGCCGAGCACGTCGCGATACCAGCGGGCCAAGGCCTTGGGGTCTTTGCTCTTAAGGAAAATTCCCCCGACACCCGTGATGCGGCCGACC
>NZ_DATAPY010000019.1:0-3735 GCF_036264965.1 Phenylobacterium sp. | reverse complement strand
GCCGCGCCTGGGTCAGCACCTGGGTCTCCAGCGACCCCACGAACTGGTTGTAACGCGCCACCGCCGCCTCGAGCGCCATGCCGACCGAGCCCGCGTGCGCGCCCATGGTGGCGATGCGCTTATAGAGCTCGCGTCCCAGCTCGGCGATGGTCCGGGCGTTGGCCGCCTGCTCCTCGACCCGCCAGCCGTAGACCACCGCCTTGCACAGCGCGAAGAGGGTCGTGGGCGTGACGATCACCACCTTGCGGTCCATCGCCTCGGTCATCAGGTCCGGCGCGCGGTCGAGCGCCGCCGCCAGGGCCGAGTCCAGCGGCACGAACATGGCCACGAAGTCCGGCGACGAATCGAACTGGTCCCAATAGGCCTTGGCCGACAGGCCCTGGACATGGCTGCGCACGCTCTGCACGTGGCGCATCCCGATCGCCTCGCGGCTGGCCTCGTCCGGCGCGTCCTGCAGCTCCAGGAAGGCGTTCAGCGAGCATTTGGCGTCGATGACGAAGACGCCGCCGCCCGGCAGCTTCACCGTCACATCCGGCCGCCGGCGGCCCTCTTCGGTGTCGGTGGAGGCCTGTTCCTCAAAGTCGTAGCGATTGGTGAGCCCTGCATGCTCCAGCACGTTGCGCAGCGTCTGCTCGCCCCAGCGCCCCTGCACACCGGCCCCGCGCCGCAGCGCCGCCGAGAGCTTGCGCGCCTCGTCCTGGGTGGCGACCGAGGCAGTCAGCAGGGCCGCGATCTGTTCCTTCAGGCCGCCGGTCTCCTCAGCGCGCACCTTCTCGACCGCCGCCACATGCTCCTGGAACTTCTGCAGGCTCTCGGCCACCGGCTTCAGCTGGGCCTCCAGCCGCGCCTGGGCGAGCTGTTCGCGGTTGTGGATCGCCTCTTCGTTCTTCCTGAGGATCGCCTCGGCCACGCCCGTCGCCGACTGATGGAGTTGCGCCGTGACCAGCTGGGCCTGCTCCTGCAGCATGCCCACCCGCATCTCCGCGGCGGCGGCGCGCATCCGCTCGCGGACCGCCCAGGCGACCGCGCCTGCGGTGGTGAAGGCGAAGGCCAGTGTCGCGAGCAAATACCCGTTCATGTTGCGTTCTTAGCGCAGGCGGTGAGTCGCGGCTAGGCCGGCCGGCGCGCCCGCATGGCTTGGGCGATCGTCCCGTCATCCAGCCAATCCAGCTCCCCGCCCACCGGCACGCCGCGCGCCAGCATGGTCACCGAGACGCCGGCGTTCGCCAGGCGGTCGGCGAGGTAGTGGGCGGTGGTCTGGCCGTCGACGGTGGCGGGCAGCGCCAGGATCACCTCGCGCACCGCCCCGTCCGAGGCCCGCGACACCAGGCCGTTCACCCGCAGCGCGTCGGGCCCCACGCCGTCCAGGGCCGACAGCAGGCCGCCGAGCACGTGATAGCGGCCACGGAACGCCGAGGCTCGCTCCATGGCCCAGAGCGCGCCCACCTCCTCGACCACGCAGATCAGCGCGCCGTCGCGGCCGTTGTCGGCGCAGATGGCGCAGGGGTCCTGGGTGTCCAGCGAGCCGCAGGTGGCGCAGACCTTCACCTTCGCCGCGGCCTCGGCGAGCGCATCGGCCAGGGGGACCAGAAGCTGGTCGCGCCGCTTCAGCAGCGCCAGGGCCGAGCGCCGCGCCGACCTGGGCCCGAGGCCCGGCAGCTTGGACAAGAGGCTGATCAGCCGCTCGATCTCGGGTCCGGCGGAAGCGGCCAATTCAGAACTTCGGCATGCCGGGCATGCCGGCGAGCGGCCCGGCCGCCTTCTGCATCAGCTCCGCGGAGCGGCCGTCGAGCTGGCGCTTGGCGTCGGCGTGGGCGGCGGCGACCAGGTCGCCGACCATGTCCGCCTCGCCCGGGATCATCAGGCTGTCGTCGATGTCGACGCGCAGGATCTGGCCGGTGCCCTTGAGCGTCACCTTGACCATGCCGTCACCGGCCTGGCCCAGCAGCACCAGCTGCTCCAGCTCCGCCTGGGCCTGGCCCAGCTTCTCCTGCATGGCCTGGGCCTGCTTCATCAGGCCGGCGAGGTCCTTCATGACGGCAAAAGCTCCCTTCCGAGACTCCGCGACAGCGGAGGCTCAGTCTGTTCAACCACGGAAGACACGGAAAGATCACGGAAAGCGTCGGAGCCAATCCGTGCTCTTTCCGTGTTTTCCGTGGTTCCAATGGGAAGGCGCCCGCTCCGCGGGCCTCTCGGGACCAGGCGCAGCTTCGCCGCCTTAATCCTCATCGTCGTCCTCGGTCTCGGTGGCCGAGCCTTCCGGGGCTTCGGCCTCGGCGATCTTGCGGATGCCGACGATCTCGGCGCCCGGGAAGGTCTGCATCACCGCCAGCACGAAGGGGTCCTGCTCGATCTGGGCGCGGACCTCGCGCTCCTCGCGCTTCTGGCGCTCCCAGAGACTCTCGGCCCCGCCGCCGCCCTGGGCGGCGATCAGCCAGCGCTCGCCGGTCCATTCCTTCAGCCGCCCGACCAGGCGCTGGGCTAGGTTGTTAGGCGCGCCCGGCGCAGCCTCGTACTCGATGGCGCCGGGCCGGAAGCTGATCGGGCGGACATAGCGCTCCACGTCGAGCTTCAGCGCGATGTCGCGCCGCTTCTCGATCAGGGCCATCATCTCCTCGAAGGTGTTGAGCACGGCCACCGGCTCGCTCGACGGCTGGGCCTGCGGCGCTGCAAAGCCCCGCGCCACCGTCGCCCCGCCGCCACTCGAAGCCGCCGCGCCACCGCCGCTGCCGCTGGACCCGCCCTGCGGCGCTGAGCCCGCCGCCGGCGCATCTCCGGCCTGGAGCCGCTTCAGGGCCTCCTCGGGCCCCGGCAGGTCCGCGGCATAGGCCAGGCGGATCAGCGCCATGTCGGCCGCCGCCGCCGCGTCCGGCGCGCGCCGGACCTCCTCGTAGGCCCGCAAGGTCAGCTGCCACAGCCGCGAGAGCGTCCCGGCCGAGACCGCCGCGCCCACCGCCGCCAGCCGCTGCGCCTGCTCCTTGGGCATGATCAGCGCCTGCGGCCCGATCGCCTTGGCGACCGAGGCGCCGTGGCAGTGGTCCAGCAGGTCCAGCATCACCTGGTCGGGATTGGCGCCGTAGCCATAGAGGGTGCGGAAGGTCTCGATGGCCGGCCCGGCCTCCCCCTTCATCACCTGTTCGAACAGGGAGATGGTCTGCGCCCGGTCGGCGAGGCCCAGCATGTCGCGGATGGTCGCCGCGGTGACCGTCTGGCCGGGCTCGGCCTGGACGATGGCCTGGTCGAGCATCGACTGGGCGTCGCGCACCGACCCCTCGGCGGCGCGGGCGATCAGCATCAGCCCGTCGGCCTCGACCCGCGCGCCCTCGGCCTCGGAGATCATCTCCAGGTTCTTGACGATGACCTCCGGCTCGACGCGGCGCAGGTCGAAGCGCTGGGTGCGCGACAGGATGGTCACCGGGACCTTGCGGATCTCGGTGGTGGCGAAGATGAACTTGGCGTGCGGCGGCGGCTCTTCCAGCGTCTTCAGCAAGGCGTTGAACGACTGCGTCGACAGCATGTGCACTTCGTCGATGATGTAGACCTTGTAGCGCGCCGAGGTGGGCGCATAGCGCACCCCGTCCAGCAATTCGCGCATCTCATCGACCTTGGTCCGCGAGGCGGCGTCGAGCTCCAGCACGTCCATGTGCCGGCCCTCGATGATGGCGTGGCAATGGCGGCCCTCGACGGTCAGGTCGACGGACGGCCCATCCACGCCGTCGCGCTCATAGTTCAGGG
>NZ_DATAPY010000018.1:0-12015 GCF_036264965.1 Phenylobacterium sp. | reverse complement strand
TTGGGCGTCTTGGAAATCGCGGCCACGACCATCGGCGTTCTCCGGCGTTAGATTTACATCTGTAGTCTATGAAAATTACGGATGTAAGCAACAGAGTCAATGCGCGGCGGATGACCAGGTGAGAGACCGGGTAACCTGCCGGGCCTACGCCGTCTCCAGCACCTTCGCGGACTGCTTGTCCCAGCGACCCCACAGCGCCTTCTCCTCGGCCTTGGCCGGGCCGACGGAGGCTTCCTTGACGTGGCCGTAGCCGCGGATCTTCTGCGGGATGGCGGCGATCTGGGCGGCGGTGGCGAGCCGCTCGGGCGACAGGCCATCGACGATCTTGCTGAGGGCCGCCTCGTAGTCGGCGATCAGGCCACGCTCCATCTTCCGCTCGTCGGTGTAGCCGAAGATGTCCAGCGCCGTGCCCCGCAGGCCCTTCATCCGGGCCATCACCGGGAAGGCCGCGTCGAGCATCCAGCCGCCGAACGCGATCTTCTTCGGCCGCCCGTCGGGGCCCTTGCGCGCGATCAGCGGCGGGGCCAGCCAGACCTTGGCCTTGCCGCCCTTGAAGGTCTCGTTGCGATAGGCCTGGAAGCGGCCGTCCGTATAGAGCCGGGCGACCTCGTATTCGTCCTTGTAGGCCATCAGCTTGTAGAGGTTCACCGCCACCGCGCGGGTCAGGGCCTCGGAGCCGAGCGGCGCTTCGGCCGCGCGGACCGCCGCCACCTGGTCGGCGTAGCGCCTGGCGTAGGCGGCGCTCTGGTAGCCGGTCAGTTCCGTCATGCGGTGGGCGATCAGCTCGTCCAACGGCATGGTCTCCGGCGTCGGCACGTCGTCCTCCCGCTTGCCGCGCGCCGCCGGATCGAAGGCGGCCTTGCGGCCAAGCTCGAAGGCTTGGAGATTGGCCTCGGCGTCCACCCCGTTCAGCCGAATGGCGCGGTAGAGCGCGCGGCTGGAGAGCGGGATCACGCCCTTCTGCCAGGCGAACCCCAGCATGATCATATTGCCGTAGATGGCATCGCCCAGGTTCGCCACCGCCAGGTTCTGGGCCGGCATGGCGTCATAGGACTTCACCGCCGCGGCCAGCCGGCGGCCCTGCGCCTCGGCGTCGAAGCGCACGTCGCGGTCGGTGACGAAGTCGGCGGTCGGGGCGAAGTCGGCGTTGCCCACCGCCACCGTGCGGTCCTTGGCGTAGAGCGCCAGCGCATCGGCGCCCGCCGCCGACAGCAGGTCGCAGGCGATCAGCACACGGGCCGAGGCCGCGGGGACCCGGCCGCCGACCACGGTGTCCTCGGCCTCGCCGATGCGGACGTGGCTGAACACGGCGCCGCCCTTCTGCGCCAGGCCGGTCATGTCGACCACCGACGAGGCGCGGCCGTCCACGTGCGCGGCCATGGCCAGGATCGAGGCGACGGTCGTCACGCCCGTGCCGCCGACGCCGGTGAAGACGATGTTCTTCACGCCCTCGAACGGCTCGAACGCCGGCAGCGGGGTGGAGTCCGCCGTCAGCGCCGGCATGGCCTCACGGTGCGGGTTCTCCGCGCCCTCGAGCGTGATGAACGACGGGCAGAAGCCTTCCAGGCAGGTGTAGTCCTGGTTGCAGGACGACTGGTTGATCTTCCGCTTGCGGCCGAAGGCGGTGTTCAGCGGCTCGACCGAGACGCAGTTCGAGGTCTTCGAGCAGTCGCCGCAGCCTTCGCAGACTAACGGATTGATCATCACCCGCTGGGGCGCGGCCTTCATGGTCCCGCGCTTGCGGCGGCGGCGCTTCTCGGTGGCGCAGACCTGATCGTAGAGCAGGACGGTGACGCCGGGCGTCTCGCGCAGCTGCTCCTGGACCTTCATCAGCTCGGAGCGCGGATGCACCTCAACGCCGGGTGCGAGGTCCGTGGCGTGCTCGTAGCGCTCGGGCTCGGCGGCGACGATTACGATCTTCTTCACGCCCTCGGCGTGCAACTGCCGCGTGATCTGGGCGGGCGTGAAGCCGCTCTCCGCCGCCTGGCCGCCGGTCATGGCGACCGCGTCGTTGAACAGCAGCTTGTAGGTCATCGACGAGCCGGCCGCGACCGCGGCGCGGACCGCCAGCGAGCCCGAGTGGTTGTAGGTGCCGTCGCCCAGGTTGACGAAGACGTGGCTCTCGTTGGTGAAGGGCGAGGCGCCGACCCAGCTCAGGCCCTCGCCGCCCATGTGGCTGTTCAGGTCCGTCGAGGGGTCGTTGAAGCTGGCCATGTAGTGGCAGCCGATGCCGGCCAGGGCGCGCGAGCCCTCCGGCACGCGGGTCGAGGAATTGTGCGGGCAGCCGGAGCAGAAGAACGGCTTCCTCTGCTGGTCCGCCGACAGCGTCACCGCGGCCATCGAGGCGGCGGAGACCCGCGCCAGATAGTCGTGGACCCGCTCCATATGCGGACCCGGCGGCAGGCGGTCGGCGATGGCCAGCGCCACTTCCGCCACCGACAGCGAGCCGATCTCCGACAGCAGAGGATGGCCCTGCTCGTCCACCTTGCCGATGATCTTCGGCCGGGCGTGGGCGGGCAGCTCGTAGAGCGCAGCGCGGGCCTGGGTCTCGATCAGCGGGCGTTTGTGCTCGATGACCATCAGGGTCTCGAGGCCGGCGGCGAAGGCGCGGATGCCCAGCGGCTCCAGCGGCCAGGGCATGCCGACCTTGTAGATCGCCACGCCCAGGTCGGCGGCCTCGGCGGACGAGATGCCCATGGCCGCGAAGGCCTCGATCACGTCCTTGTAGGCCTGACCCTGGCAGGCGATGCCGAGCCGGGGCCGCGAGGAGCCCAGCATCACCCGGTCGATCCGGTTGGCGCGGGCGAAGGCCAGGGCGGCGGGGATCTTCTGGGTGCGGAGCCGGCGCTCCTTGTCCAGCGGCTGGTCCTTCAGCCGGATGCCGAGGCCGCCCACGGGCAGGCGGAAGGTCTCCGGCAGGACGAACTGGTGGCGATTCAGGCCGACGTCGATGGTCACGCCCGAGTCCATGGTGTCGGCCAGCGCGATCAGCCCGACCCAGAGGCCGGTGTAGCGCGACATGGCGTAGCCCAGCAGGCCGTAGTCCAGCACCTCCTGCACGTCGGCCGGCGATAGCACCGGCATCTCGAAATCCTGGAAGGCGTATTCCGACTGCGACGGCAGGGTCGAGGACTTGCAGTTGTGGTCGTCGCCGGCCACCGCCAGCACCCCGCCCTTGGGGAAGGTCCCGGCGAAATTGGCGTGCTTGAAGACGTCGCCGGTGCGGTCGACGCCGGGGGCCTTGCCGTACCACATGCCGAACACGCCATCGTACCTGGCGCTGTCGGGGAACAGGTTGGCCTGCTGGCTGCCCCAGACGGCGGTGGCCGCCAGGTCCTCGTTGACGCCTTCCTTGAAGACGACGTCGGCGGCCTTGAGGAATTTCGAGGCGCGGCCGGCCTGCTGATCCAGCCCGCCAAGCGGCGAGCCGCGGTAGCCGGAGACGAATCCCGCCGTGCGCAGACCCGCGGCCTTGTCCAGCCGGTGCTGGTCCATCAGGACACGCAGCAACGCCTGGACGCCGGTGATGAAAACCCGGCCTTCTGTGAGCAGAAATTTGTCGTCCAGCGTCACTTCAGCGTGCCGCATCGCAATTTTCTTCCTTCTGCCTCTCGCGCGCGCTTTGGAAGATCATATAAGATCGCAGCAATTGCTTGCTAAAAGCGTGCCCCGACCTCTCAGTTCGGGGGCACGAACGACGCCTATATGGCGCTGAACAGGGAGGAAAACTTGTCTGAGGTGCTCGACGCCGTCGATGCTAAAATCCTGGACCTGATCCAGCACGACGCCGGCTTGTCTGTCGCCGAGATCGCCGAGCGGGTCGGATTGTCCTCCAGCCCCTGCTGGCGGCGGATCAAGCGGCTGGAAGACGCCGGCGTCATCCAGCGGCGCGTGACCATCCTCGACCGCGAGAAACTGGTCCTGGGCTTCGAGGTCTACTGCACCGTCAAGCTCAGCCTGCCCACCAAGGACAACCTCGACGCCTTCGAGACCGCGATCACCAAGCTGGCCGAGTTGGTGCAGTGCGCCACCGTCACCGGCTCGGCTGACTATGAGCTGCGCGTGGTCACCCGCGACATGCACGCGTTCGACGATTTCCTGCGCGAGCGAATCCTGTCGTTGGGTCTGGTCTCCAACATCGAAAGCCGCATCGTCATCCGCTCGGTGAAGAACACCACCTCTGCGCCCCTCGGCTTGATCAGCCCCTATGTGAGCGCGCAAGGATAGGCTTCCACCACGGAGGCTCCTCCCCATGATTGAACTCGTCATCGACCAGCGCCGCCGCGATCTCGGCGGGTTCGAGGTGGGGCGCGTGCTGCCGTTCCACGCGCACCGGATGGTCGGGCCGTTCATCTTCTTCGACCACATGGGCCCGGCGACCTTCGAGCCCGGATTCCCGCGCAACGTCGACGTGCGGCCGCATCCGCACATCGGCCTGTCGACGGTCTCCTACCTGTTCGAAGGCGCCATGACCCATCGCGACAGCGTCGGCACGACGGAGGTGATCCGGCCCGGCGAGGTCAACTGGATGACGGCCGGCAAGGGCATCACCCATTCCGAACGTTTCGAAGACCTGCGCGCCCACGGCGGGACGATGAATGGCATCCAGGCCTGGGTGGCCCTGCCCACCGAGTCGGAGGACAGCGCCCCGGCCTTCTCGCACCACGGCCCGGACGACCTGCCGACCTATGAAGGCGGCGGCATGTGGGCCCGCCTGATCGCCGGCAAGGCCTTCGGCGCGGAGGCCAAGGTGAAGGTCCACTCGCCGATGTTCTACGTCCACTGGGCGCTGGACGCCGGCGCCAGGGCCGAGCTGCCGGCGGAATACCCCGAGCGCGCGGCCTATGTGGCCCAGGGCATTGTCGAGATCGACGGACGGCAGATCCACGAGGGCCAGATGGCGGTCTTTGCGCCCGGCGAGACCATTGCGGTCACCGCCGTCACACCCGCCATCGTCATGCTGCTGGGCGGCGAACCGATCGGTGAACGGTTCATCGAATGGAACTTCGTCGCCTCGTCCAAGGACCGGATCGAGCAGGCCAAGGCCGACTGGCGGGCCGGCCGCATGAAGCTCCCCGATGCCGACGACCAGGAGTTCATCCCCCTGCCGCCCGACCCGCCGGGCCCTGCTCCGGCAATGAGCTGACGTTCGGCGCCGCAGAAATAGGCGCCGGTGCGATCTATCGGCTACACACCGCCCATGAACGTCAGCGTCTTCGACCTTTTCAAGCTGGGGATCGGCCCGTCCAGCTCGCACACCATGGGCCCGATGACTGCCGCGGGGCGGTTCCTGGATTGGCTGGGCGAGCGGGTCGAGCAGCCCGCACGGGTGCAGGTGACGCTCTATGCGTCGCTGGCGCTCACCGGCCGCGGCCACGCCACCGACCGTGCGGTGATCCTCGGGCTGTCGGGGTTCGAGCCGCGCGGCCTCGATCCCGACGTCGCCGACCAGGTGATCGTCGAGGTGCGCGCCAACCATTGGCTGAACCTGGGCGGCCGTCATGGCGTCGCCTTCGACGAGGCCACGGACCTTTTGTGGGAGGGCCGCACGCGGCTGCCGCAGCATCCCAACGGCCTGAAATTCTCGGCCTTCGACAGGGCCGGCGGCCTGATCGCCGAGCGGACCTATTTCTCCATCGGCGGCGGCTTCGTGCGCGATGAGGGCGAGATGGGGCTGAACACCCCGCCGGAGGCCGCGGCCCTGGTGGAGGTCCCCTACCCGTTCGACTCAGGCGAGCAGCTGCTGGCCATGGCGGCGGAAGCCGGCCTGACCTTCGCCGAGGTCATGCGCGCCAATGAGCGGGTGCGCCGCACCGACGCCGAGATCGACGCCGGCCTCGATGAGGTGGCCGCCGCCATGTACGCCTGCATCGATCGCGGCATGAAGACCGACGGCGTGCTGCCGGGCGGGCTGAAGGTGCAGCGCCGCGCCTTCCAGGTGCATCAGAGCCTGATCAGCGACGCCGACAAGCGCATCGCCGATCCGCTGGCCGCCCTCGACTGGGTGAACCTCTGGGCGCTGGCGGTGAATGAGGAGAACGCCGCCGGGGGCCGCGTGGTGACCGCGCCCACCAATGGCGCGGCGGGCCTGGTCCCGGCGGTGCTGCGCTACTACGACCGCTTCCATCATGGCACGGCGGAGGGCCGACGCACCTTCCTGCTGACCGCCGCGGCGATCGGCGCCCTCTACAAGAAGAACGCCTCGATCTCCGGCGCCGAGGTGGGTTGCCAGGGCGAGGTGGGCGTCGCCTGCTCGATGGCCGCGGCGGGGCTGACCGCCGCGCTCGGCGCGACCAACGCCCAGATCGAGAACGCCGCCGAGATCGGCATGGAGCACAACCTCGGCCTCACCTGCGACCCGATCGGCGGCCTGGTCCAGATCCCCTGCATCGAGCGCAACGCCATGGGCGCGGTGAAGGCCATCGACGCCAGCCGCCTGGCCCTGTTGGGCGACGGCCAGCACTCAGTCAGCCTCGACAAGGTGATCGCCACGATGAAGCGCACCGGCGAGGATATGAGCCACGTCTACAAGGAGACTTCGCTCGGCGGCCTGGCCGTCAACCTGGCGGAATGCTGAGCCTCAGCCTTCCAGATAGGCGGTGAGTTTGGCCATGATCTCGCGGCTGCCCTCTTCGCGGCTGCCGTTGTCGTCGTAGCCGTCGAGGAAGGCGCCCTGCTCGGTGTGGATCAGTCGTGTCCCACCGCCGGGAACCGCCTTGAACTCGAAGGTGGCCAGCGACACGCTGATCTTCCGCCCGTCCAGCCGCATCTCGTAGGTGTAGACGATGCGCTCCCCCGGGATGATGTCGAAGTAGAGAGCGTCGAATTCGGTGACCATGCCGCTCTTCCATTCGCCCATGAGCCGTTCGCGGCCGCCCACCCGAAAATCCATCGATCGGTCGCCGATGGTCCAGTTGTCATTGGGCGCTGTGAACCAGCCGTTCTTGCCCTCGATGCTGGCGAAGGCCTCGAACACCCGCCGCGGCGTGACGGTGGGATAGGTCCGCTCAAGCGTGAAGACCCCGTGGGATACGCTGCGGGTGAGTTCGATCTGGGCGTTCATGTCGGGTCTCCGTCGGGAAAGCGTTTGAGGTATTCGCCGAGGCGGTCGAGGCGTTGCTCGGCCTCCGCCCGGCGCTGGTTGAACCACTGCTCGGCCAGGCTGAGGGCGGCTGGCTCCATGCGGCAGGTGCGCACCCGGCCGACCTTTTCCGAGCGGACCAGCCCGCTCGCCTCCAGCAGCGCCAGGTGTTGGACGATGGCCGGCAGCGACATGGCGTAGGGCGCCGCGAGCTCGCTCACCGAGGCGGGGCTCAGGCTCAGTCGCTCGACCATGCTCCGGCGCGTCGGGTCGGCCAGGGCCTGGAAGGTCAGGTCGAGGTTGACGGCGGCCATCGGAATCAGCCGTCCTTCAGCGGGAAGTACTGGAAGAACGGCTCGGCCTCGGCCAACACGCGGGCCACGCTGGGCCGCGCCTTCAGGCGTTCAAGATAGGCCGCGAGGTTCGGCCACGCGGCCAGCTTCACCGCGTAGTCAGCGTAGAACAGCGCAGGGAGCGCCGCACAATCGGCGAGGGTGAAGGTCTCGCCCATCGCCCAGGTCCTGGCGATCATTGGGGCGATCAGGTCATAGCCCTCGGCCACCTTCCCCCGGTTCTGCTCGGCGCCGAAGGGGTCGTGCTTATCGTCGGGCCGCATCCGCTCGCTGACGATCTGCTGGAACGGCAGGTGCACGTAGTTGTCGATCAACCGGTCGAGGAGGCGGGTCTGCATCGCCGCATCGGGATCGCTCGCCAGCAACGAAGCTCCAGAGGCCTGGGTGCGCGCCAGGTATTCGACGATCAGGCTCGACTCGGGGATGGTCTGCCCCCGCGCGTCGTCGCGCAGCACGGGGAATTTGGCGAGTGGCCAGACCGCCTGGAACGCTGCCCGGTCGGCCGGATCGCCCAGGTTCACCACCCGCGGCGTGAAGGCGACGTCGGCCTCGTAGAACGCGATCAGCGCCTTCCAGCAGAACGACGAGAGCGGGTGATAGTAGAGGGTCAGGGCCATTCGGGGATCTCCATACTTAAGTGATTGCCTAAGTAAATTCTCATGATCATGCCGTCAAGCCCTGCACCCGCCGCCGCTACTCCGGGGCGGGCGGTGAAAGCGCCTTGCGGGTCTGCTCCCAGTACTGGGCGCCGGTGATCAGGGTGACGAGGGTGGCCAGCCAGAACATCGCGTGCGCCGCGATGGCGGCGGGGCCTTCGATGGCGGGGTCCTGCGGCAACAGGGGGAAGGCGCCCCAGGCGCCGACGACCAGCTCCATGGTCAGCGCCACCAGCTGCAAGGTGGTCTTCCACTTGGCGAGCAGGGTCACCGGCAGCTTGATCCCGCGGCCCGCGCCGACCTCGCGCAACGCACTGACCGTGAACTCGCGGAACAGGATGAGGCCGCCGGGCAGCAGCACCATGGGCTGGGCGCCGCCCAGGGCCATCAGGCCCAGGATGGCGCCGCAGACCAACACCTTGTCGCCAATAGGATCGAGGATGGCGCCCCAGACGCTGACTGCGTCCAGCTTGCGCGCCAGCCAGCCGTCGAAGAAGTCGGTCACCGCGGCGACCACGAAGGCGTAGATCGCCCACCGCTGCAGGGCGAACTGGGTCTGCGGCTCCAGGTGGTCGGAGAGGCCGGGCACGGCGCCGGCCGCCGCGGCCAGGGCCACGAACATGAACAGCGCCAACACCAGGCGCATCGAGGTCAGGATATTGGGAAGCGACTTCATGGGAAATCCAGCGCGCCCGGCGGCGCTTCGTTCCTTTGAAGCTTAGCCTTTCGCGCGGGCCCGACGCCACCTCTCGGTCAGCGTTCCCGCAGCGCCTCCGCCGTCGCTGCATTCAGCTTGCGGATCCGCTCTTCATAGAGCTGCGCCAGCCGGGTCGGATCAGACACGGTGTTGCGGGCGTCGCGCCACGCGAGCTGGCGCTCTCGCAGCAGGGTGCGATCCTCATGCGCCGCCAGCGCCTCGGCGTAGGCTTGGCGCAGGTCGCCTTGCAGCCGGCGCAGCTTGGGATCACCGCAAATCACGCGGTCCGCCGGCGTGGGCTCCCGCGCGCAGCCGCTCGCCGCCGTAGCCGCCGGCCGCTCCGGGGCAGGCTGCACGATCGGCGCGCTTTTGGCCGCCTCCTCTGTCGCGAGCGCAGGCGGCAAGGGTTCTGTCACGCGGCTGTTGGCGTCGCCGGCCACATCCTGGGCGCTGGACGGCGAGGCGGGCTGAGCCGCTGCCGGGTTGGCCGAGGCTTCCGGCGCCGGCTCCGCGGCGATCGGCGCTGAGGGTTCCGGGACAGGCGGCGGGGCCGGCGCAAGCGCGGCGGTCTGGACCGGCGCGGCGGCCGGCGCGGGCCGCGGCGGCGTATCGCGGGGCATGTCGCCGACCCAGAAGCCTAGGGCGGTCCCGACGGCGATGCCGAGGGCGAAGCCGATGACCAGGCGCAGGCCGGGCCGGTGGGGCGAAGGCGGCCTGGCGACCGGCGGAGGGGCCATCCGCGGGGCCTCGACCCTCGCACTTGGCGCTTCGTCTTCGGGCGGCGCCGGATCGTCGTGCCACAGGCTGAGCGGCCGGTTCGCGTCCCGCTCGATCGGCGCGGGCTGGGCGTCCTCGGCCACGATCGCCGCCTCAGGAACCACGGCCGGCGCAGGCTGCGCCTTGCGCCGGCCTCGCGGCGGAGCCGAGGCCTTCGCAGGCGCCCGCGACGGCGCCAGGTCCTCAGGTTCGCGCGCCGGCGGGCGCCAGTTCGGCATCGGCGGCAGGTCGTCGTCCTCCGCCATCTCCCCAAGCTCGACTTCGATCTGACGCGGCTCTTCCAGGCCCCGAATCGTCGACCCGCGCCGTCCCGCGGGGTTCTCCCGGCGCACGGCCATCTCCTGCAGCACCTGGTAGGACAGGGCGGCGTCGCCGCGCCTGCGGCTCGAGTCCAGAAGTTGCCTGAGCTCCTGCCCATTCAGGGCGGAGAGATTGACTTGCGGCATCAATAGCGGTCCTGGGCGCATGGCAATTCCATTTGCCGGCGCCCGTCGCTTCACCAGCGACGGCAGTATCAGGTGGCTCGGCGAAAGAGGAAAGCCCCCATCGTTCGTCTAGGTTGCGACCGAAAGTCTCTCGGCCGCGCCGTTCAGGTCAGCCGGAACACCGTGCGCGTCGGGAAGGACTGCTTCAGTTCCGCCCAGCCGGGGTGGCTGGAGTCGCTGGAGCCCATCGGCGTCTTGTCGGTCTGGATGACCTTCTGCAGACGCTTGATACGGTCCTTGGTCCCCGGGTGGGTCGAGTAGAGCGAGGTCGTCGCCTTGGTCCCGGGCGGCACCAGCCGCAGCATGGTGTTGAAGAAGTCCGGCGCGTGGGTGCTGTCGTAGCCCACGGTGTGGAACACACGCACGATGTGGCCGTCGGCGGCATACTCCAGGTCCTGCGAATAGCCGCTGGTGACCATGTCGTAGACCGGCCCTTCGAAGGCGGTCAGGACCTCGCTGGTCAGGAAGGCGCCCGCCCCGCCGGTCTTGCGCCCGACTTGCTCGACGATCTGTTGCTTGGCGATGCCGCCCATGCCCTGCACAAACTTCTTGTTCTTGATCTGGGCGACGCCGTGGCTGAGCTCGGCGTGGCCGATCTCGTGACTGATCACCGCGCCCAACTCCTCGGGCGAGGCGCAGTAGCGGATCAGGCCCTTGTGCACAGCGATCTTGCCGCCCGGCAGCGCCCAGGCGTTGACCGTGTCGGCGTCGATCAACGCGATGTCCCACGGCAGGCCGGCGCGCTTGCTGGTGGCGATCAACGGCTCGGCGAAGCGGCGCAGCGCCCCCTGGTCCTTGATCGAGTTATAGCGGCCGCCGGACTGGTCGATGAACCGCTCGTAGTAGTTTGTGCCCATCGAGATTTCATCGGCTTCGCTGATCTGCATGTTGGCGATGACATTGGCCGCCTGGCCTATGAGATCAGCGGCTCTGCCCACGCCGGACGGCAGGCCGCTGACGCCCGGCAGGCTACCGAAACTGGGAATCTGCGCCATGGCGGGCGTCGCCGCCAGGGCGGCGCCCGCGGCGGCGCCCGTCAGCAGGCCGCGGCGGCCGATGGTTTCGGAGTTGCTCATGTTATGCCTCCCCCCAATCTGGGCCTCCCCAAAGGCTTCCCATCACTTGGTTTTCAGCACGAACTCGCCCTGCCAGTCGGCCGGCGGCGGGTTCGTCAGATAGGCCTCGCACCGCCCAGCATACACCTTCGAGGGCGGGTCCGCCGTTGCCAAGCTTGTGAAGATCTTTAGTGCGCCGGCGAAGTCGCGCGCGTCGTGCAGCGCCAGGGCGCGCTCGAACGCCTCGCGGCGAGCCAGGACGTCGTCGGCCACCGCGCCGGTGCGGCCCATCACCTCGAAGACGGTGATCGGCAGGGTCTTGCCCTTGACCACCAGCCGGTCGAGCCGGCGCAGGACGAAGCCGTCGCCCACGGCGAGCGCGGTCTGCTCGCTGATCATGATCGAGGTGCCGTATTCCTTGTTCGCGCCCTCGAGCCGGGCCGACAGGTTCACCATGTCGCCGGTCACCGTGTAATTGAGCCGCTGGGCCGAGCCCATGTTGCCGGCCACTGCAAAGCCCGTGGCGATGCCGATGCGGGTGCCGAGCTTGCCGTTCGGCAGGAACTCGCCGACCACATCGCGGTTGAAGATTTCCAGCGCCGCCTGGCAGTCGAGCGCGGTCTCCACGGCCTTGCGCTCGGCGTCCTCGACCACCACCGGCGCGCCCCAGATCGCCATCACCGCGTCGCCGATATATTTGTCGACGTAGCCGTCGTGGCCATTCACCACCCCGGACATCAGGGTGAGGTAGCGGTTCATCAGCTCGATCAGCCGCTCGGGGGTCTCGCGCAGGCCCTCGCTGATGGTGGTGAAGCCACGACGGCTACGTCGACAAATATATCGGCGACGCGGTGATGGCGATCTGGGGCGCGCCGGTGGTGGTCGAGGACGCCGAGCGCAAGGCCGTGGAG
>NZ_DATAPY010000017.1:0-1680 GCF_036264965.1 Phenylobacterium sp. | reverse complement strand
CCCTGCCCGCGCCGGTGATCCTCAACCGTTTGGCCATGTCGTCCTTCCTGCGCCAGGAGGAGCATGCGCTCTACTACTCCATGGCCGCGCTGGACCACTGGCAATCGCTGGGCGCGCGGGTGATCAATGGGCCGGGCGTCTTGGCCTATGACACCAACAAGGCCCGCCAGCTCAGCCTGTTCCGCAAGGCCGGGCTCGACATCCCCGCCACCCGCGTCGCCCATCGCCGCGAGGACGTCGTGCGCCTGGCGGCCGAGGTCGGCTACCCGGTGATGGTGAAGGTCAATGTCGGCGGATCGGGCGCGGGCATGATCCGCTACGAGAACGCCGAAGAACTGGCCGCCGCCGTGGCCGACAAGCTGACCCCGGTGGGCGTCGACGGCGTGGCCCTGGTGCAGGCCTATGTCCCGGCCCGCGACGCCCGGGTGATCCGCTGCGAGGTGCTGGACGGCAAGCTGCTCTATGCGCTGGCGCTGGACGGCGCCGGCTCGACTTTCGACCTCTGCCCGGCCGACGTCTGCATGGTGGACAAGCCCACCATCACCCTCAGCGAATTCAAGCCGCCCGCCGACATCGTGCGCGCGGTGGAGAAGGTCGCGGTGATGAGCGGCCTCGACGTGGGCGGCATCGAATACATGATCGACGACCGCGACGGCCGGCCCAAATTCTACGACCTGAACGCCATGTCCAACTTCGTGGCCAAGCCGCTGGAGGTGCTGGGCTGGGATCCGCACGACAAGCTGGTCGACTACCTGCTTCCCCTGATCGCCGCGCAACAAAAGGTGGCCGCGTGAGATACGGATTCTGGACCCCGGTGTTCGGCGGTTGGCTGCGCAACATCCCCGACGAGCACATGGCGGCGACCTGGGACTACACCAAGCGCCTGTGCCAGCGGGCGGAGAAGATCGGCTACGACCTGACCCTGGTCGCCGAGCTGAACCTCAACGACATCAAGGGCACGGATCAGCCGGCGCTGGACGCCTGGTCGACGGCCGCGGCGCTGGCCGCCGTCACCGACACCCTGGAGCTGATGGTCGCGGTCCGCCCCAACTTCCACCACCCGGCGCTGCTGGCCAAGCAGGCGGCCAATATCGACAACATCTCGGGCGGCCGCCTGGCGCTGAACGTCGTCTCCTCCTGGTGGGCCGAAGAGGCCACCAGCTATGGCCTGCAGTTCGACCAGCACGACGACCGCTATGGCCGCACCAGCGAGTGGCTCGACGTGGTGGACGGCCTGTGGCGCGAGCCCAAGTTCAACCACGACGGCCAGCGCTATCAGCTGAAGGACGCCATCTGCGAGCCGAAGCCGGTTCGGAAGCCTGTGGTTTACGCCGGCGGCGAGTCCGAGGCCGCCAAGACCCTGATCGCCAACCAGTGCGACGCCTATGTCATGCACGGCGACACGGTCGAGGTGATCGCCGAGAAGATCGCCGACATGCGCACCCGCCGCGCGGCGACCGGCAAACCTGCGATGACCTTCGGCATGGCCGCCTACGCCATCGTCCGCGACACCGAGGAAGAGGCCCGCGCGGAGGTGGCCCGGATCACCACGCTGGACCCCAACGCCCCGGGCTTCGGCAACTACGACCAGTGGCTCTCCGGCACCCAGCTGGAGCGCGAGATGAAGATCGCCGAGTACTCGGTTTCCAACCGCGGCCTGCGCCCCAACCTGATCGGCAC
>NZ_DATAPY010000016.1:0-33148 GCF_036264965.1 Phenylobacterium sp. | reverse complement strand
CGCGAAGCCCGCTGACAGTCCTCATACCCACAACGCTGTTCCCCAACAGGAGCCCAAGGTTGGCGCAAATCCGCTACAGGAGGAAGCAATAGTGACGCTGGCGCCGAAGACGCCGGCCTGCGTCGCCGCTCGGCAGCCCCCAACCCGGCCTCAAAGTTGGACCATTGGGCAAAGGCTGTCAGATTGGCCGACGGGGATATCAGGGGGCGTCGGGGCATGGTCGGCAAGAGTGGGCGTTCAGCGCTTTGGGCGACATTGGCGGGGAGCTTCGTCTCCCTGGCGGCGACTGTGGCCTCGGCGCAGGTGGCGGCGCCGTCGCCGAACACCTCGAAGCTGGTGACCACCGCTGAGGGCAATTCGCAGTTCGCCAGCACTGCGGCCTATCTGGGCGCGCTTTGCCCGAACCTGGCGCCGGGCAGCGATCTGCAGGCCCGCTGCTCCTGGTTCCTGGGCCCGGCGCTCGCGACGCCCAACCTCGCGAACATGGGCCTCGACGCGATCACTCCCGAGCAGGTCCTGGCCCAGGGCGGGGTCGTCGACGGCTCCATCCGGCCGGCGACCAGCGCGGTGGCGAGCCGGATCTCGGCGCTCAGCCACATCGGCTTTGGCCGCGGCCTAGCCAGCGCCTACCGCCCGGTCCTGCTGGCGACGAACGGCGACACCGCGGGCCTCGGCGGTCTCAGCGCCCCGCGGCTGCAGGGCTATGTGAACCTGGTCGGCGGGTCGGGCAGCCGGACAGACAACCCCTTGGAGACCGGCTACGATTTCGACCAGAAATCGATCACCGCGGGCGCCGACTACCGGTTCAGCGACAAGCTCACGGCCGGCGCGTCCCTCAGCTACGGCGACACCAGCCTCAAGTTCGCGTCGAACACCGGCAAGATGGACTCGAGCACCTGGATGGGCACGGTCTACGGCCTCTGGTCGCCGACCGACCACATCGAATTCACCGGGCTCCTGGGCTACGGCCGCGTCGACTACGACAGCGACCGCCGGATGGACTACTCGGAAGGCGACGAGCAGATCACCCGCGTGGCGCACGGGACCACGAGCGGCAACCAGTTCGAAGGGTCGATCACCGCGGCCTATTCGATGAACGCGGCCGGCGGCTGGACCTATGGCCCCTCGCTCTCGGTGAGCGCCACGAACCTGGACCTCGACGGGTTCAAGGAGAGCGGCGCGCAGGGCCTGGACCTGGGCTACGACAAGCAGTCCAGCAATAGCCTGCAGTTCGCGCTGGGTTTCGACGTCTCCAAGGCGATCAGCATCGCGGCCGGCGTGGTGTCGCCCTACGCCCGGGTCCAGGCGGTCTACGAGGCCGAGGACAACAAACGCAACGTCACGATCCACTATGTCGCCGACACGACCGGCGCGCTGCCGGGGATCCGGCTGACCACGATCTCGCCGGACCGCATGCGCTACATGGTGGGCGGCGGCGTCTCCGGCCAGTTCGCCCGGGGCTGGGCGGGCTTCGTCGACATCGAAACTGTCGTCGGGCTGAAGGACATCTCCGGTTACACCGCGACCCTGGGGGTCCGGAAGGAGTTCTAGGACGCCGCCGCTTCCGCGCGCCGCCGCAGCCGGCCTTCGAGCGCGGCGCGGTAGAGTTCCGGCGCGTCGCCGAAGCCGGCCCTGGCCAGCTCGGCCAGCTCGCCGAAGGCGAACATCCGCCACTCGGGCGGGCCGTCGGTGACGATCCAGGTCGCCCGCGCCAACCGCTCTTCCCGGTCGCGGGGCTGACGTCCCGCATACCACGGCGGGCTGGGCGCCGTCGGCGACGTCGAGACGTTCCAGACGACCTCCGATGGCTGCAACTGGATGCGGAAGGCGGTCCGCCCCGCAGGGACAGGGATTTCGGCGAACCGCTCCGCCGACGCCGAAAGACTGACAGCGGGCCCACCCTCAGGCGTGAGCGTCAGGGCCTGCGCCGGGCCCCGCCACGCCGCCACCACCGTCCGCGCTGCGGGCGTCACATGTTGCGGCCCCGCGGGCAGCAGGCCGATCGCCGCGACTCCGGCCGCCGTTGTCGAGCCGGCGGACCGCAGCACCGTCCCGGTGACGATGCCCATCCCTGCCGCCGGCGGGCCCAGGCCGATCGCCCGGAAGAAGGCTGCGTCGAGGATCGAAGCTGCGCCGGGGCCGTGGGAGGCCACCGTGGTGTTGGTGGTGCGGCTGGTCCAGCAGCTGCGCGCCCCGCTCACGTTGACGCAAGCCGTCGCCGCGCCGCGGATCACCAGATGATCGCCGTTGTAGAGCGGCTCATGCGGGCCGATGACGTGGCGTCCCTCCCCCGCGCGTTCGACCTTCACCTCGTCGTCTGACCCGGCCCCGCGGATCGCCTCGACCATCCCGACCGAGCCCCAGGCCGCCGCCTGCGCGGCCGCAGGCAGCGCCATCGCCGCCAACGACAGACCGATGAGCTTCCCGCGAGCCGTCATGTCTCATCTCCCTTCGGCGCACCCGGCCGAATGCGGGAATAGCCGAACGCCCAGATCGCGACGAGCCACGCTTCCAGGCTGCGCGTCAGCCAGGATGAGAAGACCGAATAGCCGTCCAGGCCAACCCCGAGCGTCGGGCCCAGCAGGTCGACCGCCGGGCCGGCGTGACCCACGCTCAGCGCCGTGCGCATCTGCTCCGCCGCATGGCCCAGTTCAAAGCGCAGGACGAAGGCCAGACCCGCTACGAAGATCGCCGCGCAGGCGAGCCGTGTCAGAAGCCTGATCCGCCGCGAGTGACGCGCCGAATAATGCGCCAGTCCATGGACGATGAACCACACCGGCGTCATCAGGAGCGTCGCGGAGATCACGCCCAGCGCCTGCTCGCCGAACACCGCGAACCAGCGCGCCACCCGGGCGCTGGCGCCGCTCGGTGCGGGATCCGGCTGGACGCCGAACTCGGCGAAGGAATTGGTCGCGTTGATGATCACCTCCGCCCCGCTCATCGGGCCCAGCGGGGTGGCATGCCAGTCGAAGCCGGACCGCAGGCTCGATCCCAGCACGATGGTCTTACCGGCGAAGGCCTTGGGGTCGAGCACGAAGGCGCCCTTCTTCAACAGGTCCGAGGCCTCATAACGGTCGTAACGGCCGCGGTAGCGCAGCTCGGCCTCGGCGGTGGGCCGCGCGTCCGGATCCAGCGACAGGCTCTTGAACCGATAGTGGATCGGCGAGGCCGGCGTCCTGCCGCGGTTCGCGCTCCACAGGCCGGCGCGATCGGCCTGCGCCGCGCAGCCTGCAGCCGCGCGGAAATAGGCGCAGTCGGCGAGGCCCGCCCGCCGCGGGTCGGCCAGCAAGGCGGCCAGATAGGGCGCCGAGGGCAGGTAGCGGTCGCCCGCTCCGCCCGCGTCCACCCATCCGGCCGGCGGATAGTGGCGAATGACCCCGTCGTCGGCGGTGGGGTCGGTGGTGGGCGCCATCAGCGCCGGACGCACCTTCCCGCTCACCGGCCAGGTCGCGGTGTCGCGCGTCGGGTCGCCGAAATAGCCGAAGCTCGTGGCGTCGTCGTCCGGCCGCGCAGCGGCCTCGACGATGATCCAGGGTCCGTTCCCCGCCGCCGATGCGGCCAGCCCGGTCCGCAGGCTCGCGGCGGACGCGGCGTCATCGGGCGACGCGATATCCAGCACGACGACGGCGGCCTTCGATGTGGCCGCCGCGCGGACGAAATCCAGGATCAGGCCCTGCGGCGCCGGCTTGCCGATCTCGCAGGGCGTCAGGGGCTTCGCCTCGTGGACGGCCTCGGCCGCGGGCCCAGGGCCGGGCCCCGGCCCGGGCAGCATCGGCGCAAACAGCCGGCAGGCGCCGCGGTCGATGTCGACAAAGACGTAGCCGCCCTGCCCACGCCCGCGCGCGCCGGCCTCGTCGCTGTCGGCCAGGGCGTTCATGCTCAGGTCGACGCCTAGCCGCTCCAGCGCCACCATCGGCGAATAGCCGAACGCCAGGCCCAGCGACAGGACCGCCGCAATCGCCAGCCCGAACAGCCCGCCCGCCAGCGCCGCCAGCACCGCCTCGCCATACCACGGCCGATGACCCTGCCGCCGATCTGGCCCGTCCTGGTCCCGCCGTTTTGACAAGCCCACATCCCCCGTGCGGACCCGGACCTCAGACGCCGGGTCGCGCGCCGCACTGTCAGCACACGTTCCCCGATGTCTAGCGCGCCAAGCTGCGCCATGGCGACGGCCGACATCCCGTCCTCGCGGGTATTCCGTAAAAACCCCTAGGGAATGGCGCCAAATTGCGACCGCCTGCCGCAGCGGCTTAATCTCGGACCAAGGGCTGACGGAGCCCATGGGAGGGACGAATGTCCGGTGGACTGCGTGTGCTGGTGGTCGACGACCACCCGGTGAACCGCCTCGTGCTCACGGAAATCCTGGCGCATCTCGGATGTGCGGTGACCACGGCGGATGACGGCGCCGAGGCGCTCTACGCGTCCCGCGTCGACCACTTCGACCTCATCTGCCTCGACCGGCACATGCCGGGACTGTCCGGCGACGACGTCGCCGCCGCCCTGCCGGCCGATCAGTTCGTGCTGGCCTGGTCGACCGATCTCACCGACCTACCGGACCGGTTCAATGGCGCGCTCTCCAAGCCGGTCAGCATCGCCGACGTCCAGCGCGCCGTGCTTCGCGCCGCCGCCTGGCGCGGCGCCCCGGCCATGCACGCCGCAGCTGCGAAGCTCGCGGCCGCCTGATGGCGAGCCGCCTGCAGAAGGCGCCGACCTCCCACTTCGGAACCAATTCCGGCCCACCGGGTTACCGCCGGCGCTGAGGGGCTGTTCCGAACGGGGCCGAATGGGTCCGTAGGGAGATACTGCATGAGCGACCATATCTCAGCCGCGCCGCGCGGCGCCTTCGTCCGCGCCCTGGCTCTCGGCGTCACCCTTGTCGGCCTTTCCGCCAGCCCATTGCTTGCCGGTCCGCATGGCGGGGGCGGCGCAGGCGCCGGGGGCATGAGCGGCGTGAACGGCAATTTTGGCGGGATGTCCGCCGGTCACATGAGCGCCATGGGGCTCGCCCAGACCAACGGTCCGAACGCAACAGACCGCGATTTCGGCGCGGACCGGGCCAGCGACCGAACCCAGGCGAGCGTCAAGGCGAAGTCGACGTCAAATTCCAACGCGCCGACCTCCGCCGACCGGGATCACGGCCGAGACCGCGCCGCGGACCGGGCCCATCTTCACGGCAAGCCCTGACCGACCGCGCGCCCGCGCCGAGGCTAGGGGACGGGAACTTCCGTCTGCGCGTTGAACGTCAGCGCCTGCTGGGGAAGGAAGGGGATCATCAGGTTGGTCTGGTAGACGCTGGCCGCGCGCAGCACCGGAGCGTTGGGCGTCGAGTTGTCGGCGGTGAGCGAGACGGTGATGTTGTGGGTGTCCGCGATACCGTTGAGTTGCGTCAGCATCGCCGATTTCAGCTGGTCGGCGGTCGTCGACGGATTCAGCATGATGTTCCGCGCGTTGGTCTCCAGGCTCCAGCGGACGCTGGCGGCGCAATGCAGGGCCCAGGCCAGTTGGAAGGAGCCCAGGAGGAACACCAGCAGCACCGGAGAGACCAGGGCGAATTCGACCATCGTCGCACCCGACTCCGCCCGCGCCGCGCGCGCGATCCCGCGGCGAAGCCTAGCGAACACGGACGGTATCGTTCTGTGACATGGCATGGGACTGGAGCAGCCCCGTGAAGGTGCCGCTCGCCGTCAGGGTCAGGAAGACCGACGGGGGATTGGATCCGGTACAGAGGGTCGCGCAGTCGACCGGGCTCGATCCGCAGGTGCAGCTTCGCGCGACGCTGACCGCGCCGTCGGCGGGCTTGCCCGGCCACGCCTGCTGGGCGACGAGCTGGGCCGTGGGGTCGTCCGCCCCACCGGTCTGGTAGTAGCGCGCGCCGCTCTGCAGCGCTGTGCGCATGTCCTGGTTCTGGCTGACATTGAGCCAGGTGTCGGCGCCGACCACCAGCAGGGTCGCGAGGAGCGGCGCGATCAGTGCGAATTCCAGCGCGGCCAGACCGCTGCGGTCGGATGCGAAGCGGGCGAAGCGGCGCATCATTCCACCAGGGTCACCGCTTGGCGCGCCGGGATCGCGGCCATCCCTTGGGCGGCGCAGTTCACGCCCACCGTGGCGTTGCCGGTCCACTGCACCTGGTCGGCGACAATCTGGGTGCAGCCGTTCGTGCCGGTGAAGTTGCCCTGGTAGGTGACCTGCTGGGTCGGGAAATAGAGGTCGCCGGTGAGCTTGGAGGTGGCGTCGCCGTTGAAGACGTTGGATCCGCTGGTTGCGGTCCGGTCGCCAAAGAACAGGATGCCGCTGTAGGTTCCCGAAGTCGGAGCCGAGAGGGTGACCACGGCGTTGCCGTTCATCGAGACCTGCGAACCCGCCGCCAGGAAGATAGTGACCCCGCTGCCGGAGACGGTGGCGTTCGCGTTGACCGAAAAATCGCTCCCCGACACATAGTAGACGCCGGCGCTGAGCACGACGTTGCCGCTGAGGCTCATGCCGCTCTTGTAGTAGCCAGGCTGAAGCGTGACCGGCCCCTTTGGATTTTTGGGGACCGTCTGGTTCTGACCTTGACTTGGGGTCGGCAGGGCGGCGAACGGATCGGCGACGCGCGGCGCCTGGGTGATGGCCGACTGGCAACCTGTGAGGGTGAGGCCGGACTTGTTGGTGATGCCTCCGGCAGACTCGACGCAATTGGCCGACAGCTTGCCGGAACCCCAGACGTTGACGCCGTCGCTGGCCACCGAGTTGGACATGACGTCGCAGCCGGTCAGGGTGAGGGTCGAATTGCCCTGGACCTGGACCGCGCCGCTGGCGGTCTTGTCGAGCGCCAGGATGCAGGCGTCGCCGGCCGTCTGGGCGAGGGCGACGGCCCGGGTGTGTATGACGATCGGCTGGGTGTTGAATACGGCCGAAAAGAACCGCGGCGTGTTCTGGGTCAGCAGGACCTCGACGGCGTTCGGCGTGATGTTGGCGCCCGACGCCGGTGGGGTGTTGACCGTGATCGTACCCCCCGTCGCCGACCAGCCGTTGGAGGTCGCCTGCGACGAAGCGGCGCCGTTGATCGTGGAGATGTCGGATCCCGCCCGGTTCTCGAGCGCCGCGGCATAGGCGGCCGCGTCGGCGGCAGCCTGAAGGTGGTTCTTCTGGAAATAGTCGTAGCTGGTCTCGGCGACCAGGCCGGCTCCGCCCATGGCCATCGGCATGGACAGCGCGAAGATCATCGCGACATTGCCGCCTTCGGCGCGGAGATGACGAACGAGGCGTCGCGCCTCATGGATGAGATGGCTGCGGCTCATGACCGCCAACATAATTGCGCGCGGTTACTTCATCGCAAACGAGGGGGGTTAATCCGCGAAAACCATGGACGAACCTAGGCCGCCGGCTGACCGCGGATCCGCGGCGACGTCAGCCGCCGGCTAACCTCCCGCGCCGCCCGGGCTCTTCGCGGCTGCGTCGGCATGTTCATGCTCGGCGGCGCGGGCGCCGGCGAGGATTCCGGGCAGGGCGTAGTTGCCCTCGTTGCAGGCATATTCGTAGATCACGCCCTGCATCGGGGCGAACTCGTACTCGCCGCCCCAGGGCGCGTCCCAGGAGCTGGGCGCGCTCACCGTGAACGAATAGCGCAGCCGGTCCTTGGCGGTGCGGGTGAACCGTTCGGTGATCGTCAGGTCCTTCCAGGCGCCCTGAAAGGCCTGCTTCTGCGGGATGTGATCGGTCTCGACGACCAGGGTGTCGCCCTCCCACCAGCCGATAGAGTCCCCGAACCACGGCCGCACGTCGTCGGCGCGATGCTTGGCGCGCAGCCGCACGATGCGCGTGTCGTGGACCATCTCCACCTGGATCGCGATGGCGTCGGGGGTCTGCACGATGTTGTAGTCGTTGTTGTAGAAGCCGTTGGGCAGCATCGGCGGCCCGACATTGCCGCCGAACATGATGCAGCGCTCGCTGAGCGGCCGGTTCTCCGGATTGTCGTATGAGCCCAGGGGATCGCGGCTGCCCTCGCCGCCGCCGCTGTAGTAGCCCGCGGCGCTCGCCGCGGCGGTCTTGCGCTTCGGGACGTGACCGTCCTTGGTGGTGAGCAGCGAGGTGCGCGGCTGGCCGCCGACCCGCATCACGGTGTGGCCCGGATCCAGCCAGCCACGGTTGTAGCCGCCGACGTCGCCGCCGGCCGCCAGGAACGAGGGCTTGAGCTCCAGCCCGTTGGGCGCGTTCACCGGCGCGTCGGGGTCTGTGCGCTTGTTGCCCACATCGACCTGGTGGGCCTCGTCGACTTCCAGCGCCTTCGCCTCCGCCGGCGTGAAGGCCAGGCGATCGCCGAGTTTGCTGTCCCGCTGCATTGGGGTCAGCGTCGCGTTGGACCAATAGCCGCCGAGGTCCGGCTGACCGGACACGGTGCGCGGCGCCTTGTAGGCGGCGGGCTCGGCCATGGCGGCGATCGGCAGGATCGTCGCACAGGCGGCAAGGGTGATCGCCACGCGGCGGGCGCCGGCTGACCGATCGGATCCGGTTGTCGTCATGATGTTTCCTCCCTGGCCTGGCGTCGTTGCGTCCCGGCTCAGGAGGGATCGGACGCCTTCGAATGCCATTCTACAATCCCCAGAATGCCTGGCGGACCCGAAGAGGCGGATCGAGGCCTTCCACGAAAGCCGCTTGGACCGAGCAAGGTCAGTTCCCGCCGTCGCCAATTTGCCGAACTGTCGCAGAGCTGGGATAGGTCGCTCGAACACCCCTCACGCGACCCACCCGCCATGACCTCACCCGACCGCGGATCCGAGTTCGACGTCAGCCGCCGGCGGTTGCTGGCCGCCGCGGGCCTGGGGGTCGGCGTGGCGGTGGCCGGGACCTCGGCCGCGGCCGGACCCGGCGAGGCGCCGCGCGGGTCAGCCGATCCTGTCGCGACGCCGCCGGTGGCGGGCCTGCATCTGCAATTCGGCGCCGACGCCGCCGCTCAGATGACCGTCTCCTGGCACACCCTGCAGCCGGTGCGCGGGGCGCGGGTGATCCTGGGGCGCCGGGACGGCCGGCTCGAACAGACCGTCGCGGCGCGGACGGTCAGCTATGTCGACGGCAAGTCCGGCCAGACGGTCTACGCCCACCATGCGAAGCTTGCCGGCCTGAGTCCCGATACCTCCTACCTCTATGGCGCGCTGCACGAGGGGGCGACGCCGCAGTTCGCGACCTTCCGCACGGCCCCGCGGGGCCGCTCGGCCTTCACCTTCACCAGCTTTGGCGACCAGGGCACGCCGACGGCGGGCCGCGAATATGTGGCGCCGCCGGGCGTGACCCTGCCAGGGCCGCTGTTCGTCAACGACAACCTGGGCTCGCCCGCCGCCGCCGACACGACGCTGGGCGTGGAGCGCGTGGCGCCCCTGTTCCACCTGTTCAACGGCGACCTTTGCTACGCCAACCTGGCCCACGACCGGGTGCGCGCCTGGTGGGATTTCTGGACCAACAACAGCCGAAGCGCCGCCAACCGGCCCTGGATGCCCTCGCCCGGCAATCACGAGAACGAGCTGGGCAACGGCCCGATCGGCTACCGCGCCTACCAGACCTACTTCTCCGTGCCCGAGGCGCCCGGCCAGACCGAGGTGACCCGCGGCCTCTGGTACGCCTTTACCGCCGGCTCGGTGCGGGTGGTCTCCATCGCCAATGACGACGTCTGCTACCAGGACGGCGGCGACGCCTATGTCCGCGGCTATTCGGCCGGCGCCCAGAAGGCCTGGCTGGAGGCCGAGCTGGCGGCCGCGCGGCGCAACCGCGACATCGACTGGATCGTGGTCTGCATGCACCAGGTGGCCATCTCCTGCGCCGACAAGTTCAACGGCGCCGACCTGGGGATCCGCGAGGAATGGGCGCCGCTGTTCGACAGGTACGGCGTCGACCTGGTGGTCTGCGGCCACGAGCACCACTACGAGCGCTCGCACCCGATCCGCGGCGCAGAGGCCAACGCCACCCTCACCCCGCGCGTCGCGGCGACGTCCACCGACGTGATCGACACCACCAAGGGCTGCGTCCACATGGTGCTGGGCGGCGGCGGCACGTCCAAGCCCTCGAACGACCTCTTCTTCGACCCGCCGCAGTCCCGGGTGATCACCGCGGTCGGCGCCCCGGATTCGAAGACCGGCAAGCGACCGCCGGTCTATGTGCGCGAGCCCGCGGCCTGGTCGGCGGTGCGCAACGCCGCCCACGCCTACGGCTTCGCCGCTTTCACCGTCGATCCAGGATCGCGCCCCGGCGACGCCACCAGCATCAAGGTCACCTACTACGACGTGGCGGGCGCCGACGGTCGGCTCGCGCCCTTCGAGACCTTCACCCTGCGTCGCCCCCGCCGAGACTAGCGGGCGCGGCTACTTCCCGGCCGGGACGATGCGCAGGATCTCGCTCGGGCTCATGTCGGTGATCAGGTAGATCGCTCCGTCGGGCCCCTGGCTCACGTCCTTCATGCGCTTGCACTGGTCGAGGAGCAGCTTCTCCTCGGCGACCACACGGCCGTTCTTCATCTGCAGGCGGACCAGCTGCTGGCCAGACATGGCGCCCACGAAGACGCTGCCTGTCCAGGCCGGCAGGGCCTTGCCGGTGTAGAAAGCCATGCCCGAGGGCGCGATCGACGGCGTCCAGTAATAGACAGGCTGTTCCAGGCCCTCCTGGACGGTCTTGCCCCCATTAATCATGCCGCCGTTGTTCTGGCGGCCATAGCTGATGATCGGGAAACCGTAGTTCGCGCCGGCCTTGATCCGGTTCAGCTCGTCGCCGCCCATGGGCTCGTTCTCGCCGACCCACAGCTCGCCGGTGGTGGGGTTGAGCGCGGCCGCCTGGATGTCACGGAAACCCACGGCGTAGAGCGCCGGATTGGCCCCGGCGGTCTTCAGGTAGGGATTGTCCTTGGGGATCGTCCCGTCGGCCTTGATCCGCAGCACCTTGCCGCGCGGATCGGTCATCGACTGCGGGTTCGGGCCACGGTCGGCCACCTCGGCGGAGGCGATCAGCAGGGTCCCGTCCTTGGCCTGCACGATGCGGCGCGGGCTCAGGTACTTGTCCTCGTAGATGGTCTTGGCGTCCTCAAGGCTCATGTCGTCGGCCGAGAGTCTGGCCTTCATGATCCGGCCCATGAACGGCTCGCCCTTGGCCGGCGGGGCGGCGGTGTAGCCGTAGTAAAGGATGCGGGTCTTGGCGAAGTCGCGGTCGAGCACCGGCCCGGTGTTGCTGGTGCCCATCACCCCGGCGATCTCCGGCGCGCCCTTCACGGGCTCGGAGACCTGGCCCTTGGCGTCGACGACCCGCAGGCCGCCGGCTCGCTGAGAGACCAGCATCTTGCCGTCCGGCAGGAAGGCCAGGCCCACCGAGCGGTCGAGCTTGGCGACGGTCTCGACCTTGAAGGCCTCAGTCTTCGCGGGCTTCGGCGCGTGGGCCTGATCGGGCAGCAGTGGCGTCGGGACGTAGCCGTCCTTGGCGTTGCGGTTCGCGCCACAAAGGCCGGCGATCCGCGCGTTCTCCGCGGCGCTGCCCGCCACGCCGGCATAGTCCGGGCCTGGCGGAAAGGACGGAATCGCGGCGGCCGGCGCCGCCGGCTGCGACCAGGCCCCCGCCGCCGGCGTCAGGGCCAGGACCAGCGCCACCGCGCTCATCGCTCTCGAAACCTTCAGCACCGGCGTCCCCCTCGGATAGCGTTGTTTGCGCTCCCTGCATCTCACGGGCGCGCGCCGCGATCCAGAGGCGTCGGTGCTAGGTCGGCAGGCCGAGCTTGCCGATGGCGATGGCCGCGCTCTGCCAGGCGGCGGAATTGCCCACCAGGCCGGTGGTCAGGTGCAGCGCCAGCATGATGCCGCCGCCGATCAGATAGACCGGGTGGACCTTGCCCCGCGTGCGCCAGTCGTAGGCAATGGCCACGCCCAGCAGGATGTCGCCGAGCAGGCCCGCGATCATCGCGATGATGATCGGCGGCGTGGAGATGTCCGGCAGGCCCGCCGGCCACGGCGGCGCCGGCGGGGCGGCGAAGATGAACCAGCGGGCGATCGGCGCGCCCAGCATGGAGATGGTCATCAGCAGGATCAGGCGCTTGTGGGTCTCGCTATCCTTCAGCTTGACGATCGCCAGCACGAAGGCCGTGACCAGGAACAGCAGCCCGCCGATGGTCACCCAGGTGAAGGCGCGCGCGTCGTGCACCGCCTGGGCCGGCTCTCCCGGCGTCGCCGCCTGCGCCAGGCGCAGCGACACGATGGTCGGCACAATGAAGGCGATGCCGGTGATGATGGAGATGCCCAGCATGCCCCAGGTCCGGTGCGCCAGGATCTTGCCCTGCGCCACCAGCCAGGCCTGGGTGAAGAAGAAGGTCACCCAGCCGAACATCAGGATCCCGTGGATGTGAACCATGGGCTCGGCCTTGAAGCTGCCCTTGGCCAGCGGCATCCAGTAGGTCGGCAAGAAGCCCAGAACCGCGATCAGGAAACAGCTTCCGGCCATCCAGACGTAGAACTGGCGCGGTGAAACGGCCTTGGGCCGCGCGCCCATCACAGCATCCGCCATCGTGGCACTCCCCCAAATTGCCCCGGGGAAGTTGGCCAGAGATGCGCCGGCTCGTAAACCCTCGTTCGCCCGGTCCGCCTTAAGCCGTTGCGGCGCGCCAGCGGAAGCCGTCGAGCGGCATGGCGCGGGCCGGCGCGCCCGTGGCGGTGGCGACCCAGGCGCGGCCTTCCTCGAAGGCTGTGACCCGATAGATCGGCATGCCGCCCGCCTCGGCGGAGATCATGTCGCCGACCTTCACCGGCTCCCTGGCGGCGTGGTCCAGCGGAGCCCAATCGACAGCGCGGGTGTTCGGCATGGTCGTCTACCTTGCTCTCCGCCAGTCTGGGCGGATCGTCGGCAAGGTTGCGCCGGACCCGCTGAGGCAAAGCTGAGCCGCCCGTTTAGCCGCCGTTCAGGTCGCGCCATTCCGCGGCTGGCCAAATCGCCCTGCGACGGCCCATGGTCCTCGGTGGCGTCTTGATCGTCGGGGACGGGCGACGCCCAGGTCATATCTTGCAGAAGGCGGCGGATGAGCGCGTTGAGTTGGTTCCTGTTCGCGCTGACCGTGGCGCTCGATGTGTTCGGCCAGACGGCGTTCAAGCTGGGCCTGGACGCCATCGGCGACCAAGCGGCCGGCGCCGCCTTCTGGCGCGGCGTGGCGACCAGTCCCTGGGTGCTGGCGGGCTTCGCCGGCTACTGCGTCGAGGCGGTGTCCTGGATGTATGTCCTGGGCCATGCGCCGCTTTCCATCGTGGGGCCCATGGCGGCGCTCTCCTATGTCGGCGCGGTGCTGGCGGGGCGGCTCTTCCTCGGCGAGCGGCCGCGGGCGCGCCGCTGGCTGGGCGCGGGCCTGGTCACGATCGGCGCGGGCCTGGTGGGCGCCAGCCTTGGCTGAGATCGCGCCGGCCAAATCACGCCCCCTCGCCGCCGCCATCGGCGGCTGGCTGCTGTTCATCGTCGTGGAGACCGCGACCCAGATCACCTTCAAATACGCCGGCGCGACGCTGGACGATCGTTCAGGCCTCATCCACCTGGTCGCCCAAGCCCTGGCGACGCCCGTCGTACTGTTGGGGTTCGGTCTCTATTTCCTGGGCTTCCTGATCTGGATGACGATCCTGAAGGACATCGACCTGGGCCGCGCCTTCCCGATGACCGCGATCATCTATGTCACCACCCTGGCCAGCGCCGTCCTGCTGTTCCACGAGATGCTCAATCCGCTGCGGGTCGCAGGCGTTCTGGTGATCGCCGGCGGCGTCGCGCTGCTCGCCTCGGACACCGGGGCCGCGCCCACGCCCGGCCCGACGCCTGACTAGGCCCGCGCCGCAATGCCCCGCAGACAGCCGTCCCGATTGCCGCCAGAGTCGCCTGAGACTATGTCCCCACGCCGATGACCCGCCCAACCACCCTCTTCAAGGTCAGTTCCTGGGACGCCATCCCGGCGGCCCTGGCGGTGATCCAGCTCGCCCTGGTCTGGACGCTCTACGCCGCCTGGCCCGGCCTCTCGTGGGGCGCCCGCGCGGGCGCGCTGGCGCTCTACGCCTTCAGCGTCGGCTGGAACCTCAACTCCATCGCCCACAACTTCATCCACAACCCCTTCTTCCGGTCGGAGCGGGCAAACAGGCTGATGAGCCTGACGATCTCGCTCGCCCTGCTCTCGCCGCAGACCATGTACCGCTACGTCCATCTGAAGCATCACGCCGGCAACGCCGACCGGCCGGACGCGACCGGCGCCACGGTCGACCCCCTGTCGATCTACCAGCACGGCCACGACGGGAAGCCCGAGCCGATGCTGAGCTACGTCTTCCTGGAGTTCTTCCGCGGCGACAGCCCCTTCGAGCTCGCCCGCCGCATCGGCGAGAAGCGGCCGAAGGAGGCGCAGGCTGCGCTGTTCGAGTTCTGGGCGGTGATCGGCGTCTATGGCGCGGCGCTCGCCGTCGGCCTGTTCACCGGCCGCTGGGCCTTCACGCCCGCCGTCGTGGTGGGCAGCTATCTCGGCCAGTGCCTCTCCAACCTCAACGGCTACTACGAGCATCTGGGCGGCAACCCGGACAAGCCGATCGCCTGGGGTGTCTCAACCTATGGCCGGCTCTACAACTGGGTCTTCCTCTACAACGGCTACCACGCCGAGCATCACTACCGGCCCAAGATCCATTGGACGAAGATGGTCGCCTTCCATCGCCAGATCGCCGCCGAGCAGGTCCGCGAAGGCGTCACCGTCATCCGCCGCGCCCATTTCCTGGGCTTCCTGGACCCGCAGACCTCGCGCATCGAAACCGCCCGGCGGCCCAAGGCGGCGTCATGAGCCGGCCGCCCGCCAAGCCCGCCCGCGCCCGGCCGAAGCCGCATGCGCTCTTGTTCCGCTACTCAGCGTGGGACGCGGTCCCCGCCGCCCTGGCCTACATCCATCTGGGCCTGTTGCTGGCCCTGTTCCTGGCCTGGCCGCACCTGACCTGGCCCGAACGGGTCGGCGGGGCGGTCGCCTACAGCCTGGCGATCGGCTGGAGCCTGGACTCCGTCAGCCACAACTTCATCCACAACCCGTTCTTCGCCTGGGAGCCGTTGAACCGGCTGACCAGCCTGGTCCTGACCCTGTCGCTGGGCACGCCGCAGACGATGTACAAGTACGTCCACATGCGCCACCACGCCGGCAACTCCGACCGGATCGGCGCCGACGGGACAACGGTCGACCCGATCTCGCTCTATCAGCACGGGGGCGACGGCAAGGTCGAGCCGCCGGTCTCCTACGTCCTTAAGCAGTTCTGGCGCGACGACGGGCCATTCACCGTAGCCCGTGCGATCCGCGCCAAGCGGCCGAGGGAGGCCCAACAGGCGCTGCAGGAGTTCTGGGCGATCGTCGGCGTCTACGGCGTGTTGCTGGTGCTGAACTGGAGGTTCATCCTGCTGATGGCCCCGTTCTACTACCTGGGCCACTGCTTCTCGTTCCTGATCGCCTGGTACGAGCACGCCGGCGCCGACCCCGACCAGCCGATCGCCACGGGCGTGTCGACCTACGAGCCGGTCTACAACTGGGCCTTCCTCAACAACGGCTACCACGCCGAGCACCACTACCAGCCGAAGACCCACTGGAGCGCGATGAAGGGGTTGAGCGCCGAGACCAGGGCGCTGCGCGAGGCCGCGCCGGTGCGTACGCTAAGCGTGGCCCACTTCCTCGGCTGGGCGGACAACAAGGCGGCGAAGGTGCCGGTGGCGAACGCGCGGCACGCGCCGACGGCAGGTTAGGCCGGGATCAGCTTGGCGATCCACGGCATGACGAACGCCGCGAAACTGGCGAACAGGCCGGTGAGCATCACCCGATAGGCGTAGCCCAGCAGACGGTACTTCTTCACCGCCAGCACCCGGCCGTTCTGGTAGATGTCGTGGGCGAAGATCTCGAAGACCTCCTGGTTGCTGCCGACGCTGTCGACCAGGGTCTTCACGAAATCCTTCTCCGACATCTGGCTGAAGGAGCCGAAGAAGACGAGGTTGCCCAGGCCGGTGACCGCCGGAGGCGTCTTCACCGCCGGCTGCACGGCCAGCACCGCCAGCGTGGCGGCCACGAAGGCGAAGCCGCCGAGGATCAGCAGGGGTGGGCTCGGCGCCGTCCCGCCCTTGGTCTGGCCCAGCGCCAGCGAGAAGACCACGAAGGTGATCGCCAGCAGCATATTGGCCTTCTGATCGGCCATCTGGCTGAGCTGGTACTGGATCGCCTGGGTGTTGCGCAGCAACTGGACCGCGTCGGAGCCGAACTTGCGCGGCGGCGCCTCGGGCGCGGCCTCCAGCCTGTGTTCTCCGTCCGGCATGCCCGTCTCCCCCGATCCAAGCGCCGCTATCGGTCGCCCTCTCGGGTTCGCGTGTCAAGCGAACGGCGTGTACGGATAATGGCCCGACGCGGCCGTTCGGGCCGCCTGGCCCGTCAATCCATCGCCGCCCTGAGCTGCAGGAACTGGCGTTCCATTTCGCCGTAGCACTCGCAGGCCCGGTCCTTCAGCGCCGGCTGGTCGAGGATGGCGACGTTGCCGCGGGAGTAGTCGATGATCCCGTCGCGCTTCAGGGCAGCGGCCATCATGCTGACCGTGGTGCGCTGCACGCCGGTCATCACCGACATATATTCCTGGGTCAGGGGGAACGTGGCGCCGCCCACCCGGTCCTCGGTCATCAGCAGCCAGCGCGCCAGGCGCGCGTCGGCGTTGTGAGCGACGTTGCAGGCGGCCGAGGTCTCGGCCTGGCGGAGGATGGCCCGCAGGTGCAGCAAGGCCAGGCGCGACAGGCCCGCGCTCTCCCGCAGCCGGCCGCGGAAAGCAGCGGCCGATAGGGTCATGGCGCCGCCGGCGAGTTGGACGAAGACCCGATTGGCGACGAGGGCGCCGGCCATGGCGTCGACCAGGCCGCCGGCGCTTTCGCGGCCGATGGTGCCGGTCTCGAAGGTCCGTCCGTCCTCCATGATCGTGACCACGGAAATACAGGCGCTGGAGGGGAAGTAGATCAGATCGGCCTCGTCGCCGGGCTGGTAAAGGACCTGCCCCCGGGAAAGACTGACCTCCTTCAAGTGAGGTGTTAGCGCGGCCTCATCGTCCGAATGAAGCGCCGACAGCAGAAAATTCCGGAACTGCATAAGCTCCCATCCAGACGGGGACGCGAGCTCCCGCAATCAATCTTCTTGCGCGTTATTTGCCTCATCTCACAACGTTTTTTCAGAGTTCGCACAAAAACCATCCTAAGTCCTGAATATTACTTTCAACTCAGATCACTTATTATTGTTTGACGACATTGTGACGCGTGATTCGACATTCAATGTCGAGCATCACACCTTTCGGCGGCGCGCGCCGGCGCAGGGGTGTCCGCGCCGACACGTCAACCCTTGGATCGTCGGCGGCCCGCATCCGGTAGTGGCGCGGATCCAAGTCTCCCAGTAGCGTCCGTCCCGTATCGGGGGAGACGGGCATGATGAGACGCGGGATTGCGGCCGCAGCGTTGGCCATGGCGATAGCCGGGAGCGCCGAGGCGGCGTCCCCGAAGGCTGCGGTCCATGCGTGGCGGGTGGCCCACGAGAAGGCGATCGTCGCCGACTTCGTGACCCTGCTGTCGAGGCCTAACGTGGCGACGACCCTGGCCGATGTCGACGCCAACGCCGCCTACATCTCCGGCCTGCTACAGACGCGCGGCTTCACCACCGAGCTGCTGCGCTCCGAGCCCGGCACGCCGGCCTCGATCCTGGCGGAGCTGAAGACGCCGGGCGCCAAACGGACGGTGGTGTTCTATGCCCACTACGACGGCCAGCCGATCGGCCAGAAAGGCTGGATCTCGACGCCGTTCACGCCATCGATGCGCACCGCCCTGCCGGAGGCCAAGCCGGTGGACTGGCAGGCCGCCCCGACGCTGAACCCCGACTGGCGCCTCTTCGCCCGCTCGGCCGGCGACGACAAGGGGACCATCCAGGCGTTCATCTCGGCCTTCGACGCGCTGAAGGCGGCGGGGATCAAACCCAGCGTCAACATCAAGCTCCTGTACGAAGGCGAGGAGGAGCAGGGCTCGCCGCACTTCGGCGCCCTGGTGGCCAAGCATCTGGAGAAGGTGCGCGGCGATCTGCTGATCATGGGCGACGGGCCGATGCACCAGTCGGGCAAGCAGGAGATCAACTTCGGCAACCGCGGCATTACCGGCTTCAAGGCCACGGTCTATGGGCCACTGAAGCCGCTGCACGATGGCCACTACGGCTCCTGGGCTCCCTCGCCGACGGTGATGATCGCAGGGCTGGTGATGAGCCTGCGCGACGATAACGGACACATCCTGATCCCCGGCATCTATGACGACGTGGCGCCGGTCTCGCCCGCGGACAAGGCGGCGCTGGCCGCCCTGCCGGACGTCGAGACCGACCTGAAGAAAGCCATGGGGCTTGGCCGCAACATCGGCCCGCCGCGGCTCGCCGACGGCTACATGGTCCCGACGCTGAACGTGCGCGCCATCCACGCCGGCGACGACGGCCCCAGCGCCGCCAACGCCATCGCCACCCAGGGCGACGCCTCCTTCGACTTCCGCCTGGCGCCCGGCGAGACCCCGGCCCACGTCCACGAGCTGACCGAGGCCTACATCACCCGGCAAGGCTGGTTCATCGTGCGCGACACGCCGGACCTCGCCGCCCGCCTCGCCCATCCGAAGATCGTGCGGATCAACTGGGACGAGGGCTCGTCCGTCGCCACGGAATCGCCGATGGCCGGTCCGGCCGCTAAGGCGGTGGAGGCCTCGATCTCCCGCACCGTCGGCTATCCGGTGCTGAAGCTGCCGTTCATGGGCGCGAGCTCCGGCATGGCCGAGATCGTCAACCAGTTGAAGGCGCCGATGGTCGGGGTCTCGATCGCCAACTACGACGACAACCAGCACGCCCAGAACGAGAACCTGCGGCTGGGCAACCTGTGGGACGGGATCGAGGTCTACGCCGGCCTGATCGCCGACCTGGACTGGTAGCAGCAGACTAGGCGGCCCTGAAGCGCAGCGGCATGGTCTTGGGCCCGGAGATGAAGTTGGACGGGAGCCACTCCGGCGAACCGGCGAGCTCGAAGCCGGTCATACGGCTCAGCACCTCGACCAGCATGGCGTCGATCTCGATGCGGGCGATGTGCTGGCCCAGGCAGCCGTGCGGACCCGTGCCGAAGGCGATGTGCGGGTTGGGATCACGCGCCAGGTCCAGGGTCTCGGGATCAGCGAAGGCCGCGGGGTCGCGGTTGGCGGCGCCGAAGTACATGACCACCTTATCGCCCTCGCGGATCGGCTGGCCGGCCAGCTTGACGTCGTGGCGCGCGGTGCGGCGCATGTAGATCACCGGGCTCGTCCAGCGCAGCAGCTCTTCGCGCGCCGACGGCAGCCGCCCCGGCAGATCGGCCAGGAGCCAGGCGAACTGGTCGGGATGCTCCATCAGCGCCAGCAGGCCGCCGGACAGGAGGTTGCGCGTGGTGTCGCCGCCGGCGTCGACCAGCAGCAGGAAGAACAGCAGGAACTCCATGTCCTCCAGGCGGCGGCCGTCCACCTCGCAGGCCAGGAGCTTGGAGGCCAGGTCGTCGCCAGGCCGCGCGCGCTTCTCGGCGATCACGCCGGTGGCGTATTCGAACATCTTCATCACCGCCGCCCCGCCGGCGCCGGGAGGCAGAGCCTCCGGCGCGGTGTGGATCGTCTCGGTGAGCTTGTAGAGCTCGCGACCGTCTCCGAGCGGCAGGCCCATCAGCTCGGCGATCACGAAGGACGGCATCTCGCCGGCCACCTCGGCCACGAAGTCGCACTCGCCCTTATCGATGACGGCGTCGACGATCTGTTTGGCCAACGCCTGGATGCGGTCCTCGCGCAGCCGCGCGGCCGGCAGGGTGAACTCGCCGCGGATCAGCTTGCGGAACGCCGTGTGCTCAGGCGGGTCCATCATCAGCATCATCTTGTAGGGGCCGAACCCCTGCGCCTGCTCGGCCGCCGGATCGGAGATCAGGATGGTGGGGCCCGACGAGAAGGCCTGGAAGTCGCGGTCGACCGACCAGACGTCGGCGTGGCGCGTCACCGCCCAGAACCCGCGCCCGTTCGGCTCGTCATGCCAGCGCACCGGCGCGTGCTCCCTGAGCCAGCGATACTGATCGTGCGGCTGGCCGGCGGCGAAGCTCGCCGGCGACAGGAGGTCGATCTTCATGGGTCCGCGGCTTTCCGTTCGACGGGCTGAGTTCAGCACGTCCCGGCCCGGACCGGTACTACCCCTCGAAGATCCAGTCGGACGGCAGGCTGGAGAGGGTGACGCCGACCAGGATCATCTGGTTGCCGCCGCCCATGTCGACCACCGTGTCCGCGCCGACCTGGCTGGCCGTATAGGTGGTGCCTGGGTCGAGCTGGACGCGGTCGCCCTCGGCGTAGTGGAAGTCCAGCACCCGGTCGATGCCGGCGTCCTGGCTGTCGTGGAACATGTCCGCGCCCGGCCCGCCGCTCTCGGTATCGTTGCCGCGGTCGCCGGAGATGAAGTCGTTCCCCGACCCGCCCTGCAGCGAGTCGTCGCCCTGGCCGCCGCGCACCTGGTCGTTGCCGGAGCCGCCGATCAGGGTGTCGTTGCCGAGGTTGCCCCAGACGATGTCGTTGCCCGCGTCGCCGGTCTGGCTGTCGTCGCCCTTGCCGCCCACCACCCAGTCGTCGCCGGCGTTCCCGTGGATGGTGTCATTGCCCATGTTGCCGTTGATGTCGTCGAAGCCGCCGCCGCCGTTGATGACGTCATCGCCGTCCTCGCCGCGAAGGTAAGTCTGGGCGGTCAGGGCCGGGTCGGCGGTGATGGTGTCGTTGCCGGCGCCCGCCATCAGCGTGCCGCCGCCGGCCGGGGCGACCATCACGTCGTCGCCGGGAGTCGAGACCGTCACCCCGGCCTGGACGCTGAGGGTGTAGGAGCCCGAGGTCACGTCTCCGAGCGAGGCCGCCTCGACATAGAAGGTCCCGCTGGCCGCGGGGTGGACGACCAGGCGCGAGTCGAACGTGGTGAAGTCGGCGTCGTCGTTCTGGGCGATCTGCGCGCCCGTGGCGTCGTGCAGCGTCAGGATCGGGTCGTCGAGCGTGCCACCCTGGCCGTCCTGGCCGGTGAGGTTGATGACATAGTCGGTCCCGGCGTTGAGCTGCACCTTGAACCAGTCGTGGTCGCCGATCGACTGCAGCATCGCGGTCAGCGGCGCGCCGACGGTCAGTTGTCCGAAAGGATGGGTGGTGTCGGTGAAGCTGTTGGCGAAGTCGTCGGGTCCGCTGCCGGGCGGCGCGCCGCTGGGCGTGAAGCCGAGCACGTCGAGCACCTGCAGGTCGACCGCCGAGATGCTGGTGGCGTAGCCGCCGCCGCCGGCCCCGAACGCGTCCTCGAAGGTGAGGTCCCAGTCCCCGAGGTCCTGGCCGTCGTTGACGCCGCTGGCGCCGATCGAGTTGTGCAGGATTCCCGACAGATGCGAGCCGTCCACCCCGAAGAAGGAAAACAGGTTGTCGGAGCCGCCGGTGAGGTCGCGCGCGCCGGTGCTGTCGAAACGGAACAGGTCGAACGGCGTGAACTTCCCGTTGGCGCCGAAACTCAGGGACTGGAACCGGCCGAACCCGCCCTCGCTGATCTCGTGCTCGACGACGCCCACCAGGTCCGAGCCGAAGGTCCACGGCTGGTTGCTGCTGATGATCACCGTGTCGTCGACGATGCCGGACGGCGGCAGGAGCCCCAGCGCCTGGGCCTCCCCGCTGGGCATCTCGAAGCCCACGCCGTTGGACGGATCGGTCGTCGGCAGGCTCGCCACCGCCAGGCGGTCGTCGGCCGTGGTGGCGTGCGCCGTCATCGCGGCGACCACTTGGTCGTAGGTGAAGAAATGGACGCCGAAGAGGTTTGTCGCCGCGTTGGACGACGTCGAGGGATCGAAGTCGAACTGCAGGTTCAGTGTGACGTTGTCGGTGAAATGGGCCTGGAGATAATTCTCGGCGGTGACGATCGAGGCGCGGACCTGATCGGTCACGCCCGCGTCATAGGTGTTGTTGAAGACAATGCCGCTGCCCGCCAGGGCTATGGTCTCACCACTCAACGGCATACTGCGGCCCCCCGGCGTCGAAGCATTGGGGCCAAGCAACCGTCGGTTGTCAACGCCGAGTTCCAGCGGAAAGCGCGAATGCCGGCGACTAGGCGCCTCGCCGGTCCGGTGGTAGCTGGCGGGCCATGCAGCACCGCGCCCTTTTCTCCGGCCTCGCCGTGGCCGTCCTCTGCGCCGGCGGCCTTTCGGCCTGCCTGACGCCGCACATCCAGCCGCCGGCCAGTCCCGCCATCATCGAGGCCCGGACCGCCGCCCAGGCCAAGGCCCCGGCCTGCATGCCCGGCGGGCTGGACCAGATCTCGCCGGTCGACGCCGCCTTCGCCTTCGGGGACACGGAGATCAGCCCGCAGGGCGGACAGCGCCTGGCCGTCGCCGCCCGCTGGCTCGTCTGCAACCACAGCGTCGAGACGGTGATCCGACCGGACGGCGACAATCACGGCGACGACGCCCACATGGACGCCCTGGCCAACGGCCGCGCCAAGTCGGTCGCCGACAAGCTGCGCGAACTGGGCGCGACCGGCGGGACCCTGCGCATCCTGTCCCGCGGCGCCCCCGACCCGGTGACCGCCCCGCACCTGCTGATCAACGCGACGGGCCGCGGCTGGTAGCAGGCGCGCAGCCCGCGGAAATCGCCACACACCCGCTCATCCCCGCGAAAGCGGGGACCCAGGTGTTTTGTGTTTCTGAGCTCGAGAGCGCACGGCCTTCGCCGCACGATCCCCGGTAACGAAAAAAGCCTGGGTCCCCGCTTTCGCGGGGATGAGCGGAGTTTGGGTAAGCTCAGATTGGGCGTCCGCGACGGTCTCGGCGGCGAGCGCCCGGGCGTGCAGGTCGCGCGCCAGGGTCAGGCCGAGCTCCGAGAGCTCCCCCAGGATGCGCGCGCACTTCGCCCGCTTGGTTTCCGCCTGTTCCGCCGGCTCGAGCATGAACAAAATAGGAACACGGGTTTTCGAGGGAGTCAAGTTTTGAGTGATATTTTCGAAGCTCCACACAGCGGAGGCTTACTGAGACGGGCTTAGACCGGAGGACTGGTTAGCGTTGACTGGAGGACTGGTTAGCGTTCTTCCGCTCGCGTAACTACAGCGGCTCCAATGGCCGCCGCTCCGCTGGGAAAGGTCACAGGGTAGATGAAGGTTCTCTCGGACACTCGCTCACCTGTGGCTGGTATGACCGTGCAAATTCAGGCCGGTCGGATGCCTTGTCCCGTTTGCTACCTAACGCCGCGCATTACCGCGAATTATCTTTCACCGGCGCAGGGTTGGGGCGAAAAGGGCGGCGTGAGACGGATTCGCGCTGAGGGGCCGCCCGTCGTGCTGGAGCCTTACGCTTGATCGCCCTTTTCGCCGCCGCCGCCATGGCGCTTCCCCCGCCGGACCTGTCGCACCTGCCGCCGATCACCCGGGAGGCGCAGATCACCTATGTCGACCGCGCGGGCGCGGTGATCGGGGTGCGCGGCGGCAAGTACGCCCCGCCGGTGGACCTGGCCCGGCTGCCGCCTTACGTGCCCGCCGCCTTCGTCTCCATCGAGGACCGGCGGTTCTATGAGCACTCCGGGTTCGATCCCGTGGGCATGGC
The DNA here is from genome assembly GCF_036264965.1 of Phenylobacterium sp. Classification (GTDB taxonomy): domain Bacteria; phylum Pseudomonadota; class Alphaproteobacteria; order Caulobacterales; family Caulobacteraceae; genus Phenylobacterium. The sequence goes on along the minus strand of NZ_DATAPY010000016.1, from coordinate 9,530 downwards.
CCGCGCCGTGGTCGCCGACCTCGCCAAGGGCCACACCCGCGAGGGCGCCTCGACCATCACCCAGCAACTGGCGCGCAACCTCTACCTCACCGCCGACCAGACCCTGGAGCGCAAGGCTGACGAGCTGATCATCGCCGTCCAGCTGGAGCGCACCTATTCCAAGAAACAAATCCTGGCCCTCTACCTGAGCCGCGCCTATTTCGGCTCCGGCGCCTATGGGATCGAGGCGGCGTCGCAGCGCTATTTCAACAAGCCCGCGGCCAAGCTGACCGTCCGCGAGGCCGCGACCCTGGCGGGGGTGCTGAAGTCGCCCACCAACTACGACCCCGCCGACCAGCCGGAGAAGTCGGCGCAGCGCACCGCGCTCGTGCTGGACGCCATGGTCGAGACCGGCGCGATCACCGCCGCCGAGCGCGACAAGGCGATGGGCCAGACGCCGAAGGTCTGGAAGATCGCGCCGACCGCGCCGGCCCAGTACTTCATCGACTGGCTGGACAGCCAGACGCGCACGGCGATCGGCCCGACCACCAAGCAGGACCTGGTGGTGGAGACGACCCTGGACCTGCCCAGTGAGATCGCCGCCGGCGAGGCGATCAAGGCCACCACGACGAAGTTCGCCAAGCAGGGCGTCAAGCAGGCCGCGGTGATCTCGCTGGACGGTTCGGGCCGGGTGCGGGTGCTGGTCGGCGGCGACGACTACTACAAGGCGCCCTTCAACCGCGCCGTGGACGCCCACCGCCAGGCGGGCTCGGCCTGGAAGCCCTTCGTCTACATGACCGCCATGGAGGCCGGCCGCACGCCGGACCTGATCGTGGTGGACGAGCCGGTGACCATCAACGGCTGGTCGCCGCGGAACTTCGAGCCGGAGTTCATGGGCCCGATCACCATGGAGACCGCGCTGGCGCATTCGATCAACACCGTCGCCGCGCGGCTGGCCGACGAGGTGGGCCGCGACAACGTGGCCGCCGTCGCCCACCGCATGGGCATCGTCAGCCAGGTGAACACCGACCCGGCCATGGCGCTGGGCACCACGCTCGTCACGCCGATCGAGATGGCCCAGGCCTATGACACCTTCGCCAACGGCGGCTATCGGATCGGCGCCTACGGGATCGAGCGCATCCGCACCAGCGGCGGCCAGGTGCTGTTCCAGCACAAGGCGCAGCCGGCGCCCCAGGCGGTGGCCAACCCGGCGCTGGACGAGATGCAGCAGATGATGCGCACGGTGATGGTCTCCGGCACCGGGACCCACGCCAGACTCCCCGGCTACGACCTGGCGGGGAAGACCGGCACCACCTCGGACTACAAGGACGCCTGGTTCTGCGGCTACACCGGCGGGGTCACCACCGTGGTCTGGACCGGCCGCGATGACGCCAAGCCCATGGCGAAGATCACCGGGGCCACGGCGCCCTCGGAGATCTGGCGCAGCTATATGGCGGTGGCGCTGAAGCACCTGCCGAACGTGGCCATCCCGCCCGGGCCGCCCGCGCCCCTGCCGGTGGTCCCGACGCCGGTCGCGACGCCCGAAGCGCCGGGCGAGGTTGCCCCGACGCCCACGCCGGCATCGACGTCACCGGCCGGTTGATCGCTACCTTCCCCATTCATGGGGAAGGGGGACCGTCGGCCGAGCGCAGCGAAGAGCCGATGGTGGAAGGGGCGAACCGCAAGCTCGGCGCGCTGGCTCGCCCCCTCCACCACCCGCTCTTCGGCGGGCGGTTCCCCTCCCCCATGAATGGGGGAGGCGGGGACGCCGGCGGCTAAACTTAGTTGTAGTTGACGGTCACCGACAGCGAGCCGGTATAGGACTGCACGGGGGTGGCGGCGCTGAGGTCGAAGGCGCCGCCGAAGCGGAGTTCCTGGCGGCCGCCGGCGGGGATCACGCCGAGCGCGCCATTGCCCGCCACCGGGGCGGAGACCGACACCCGCGCCAGGCCCGGCTGAGCGAAGGTCAGGCTCTGGGTGGTCGAATAGGTGACGCCCGGGTCGCCGATCAGGCTGAACCTGGCCGGGCTGACCGCGCCGGCCGCGCGCGCCGCGTCCCCCGCGCCGCTGACGGTGACATTGCTGCTGGCGGCGTCGAGGGTGACGGTATTGGCGCCGGCGTTGCCGGGCTTGGTCACCGCGCCGAAGTCGAGGCCTTGCGTCGCCGCCAGGGTCACCGGCGCGAGCACGATCACGCTGACCGACGCCGTCGCCGAGACCGTCCCGGCGCACGCCGCCGAGGCGGACAGAGTGAGCGCGGGGGCCATCAAGGCCGCGAGAACTACATTCTGCAGTTTCATGTCGTGGAACGTAGCTGGCGAGTCTTTCAAACCAGTTGCCGTAAGTAGATATCGAGGTGTTAGATTTTGATACAGGCCCAGAACTTGGTATTTACGTGGTATTAACGCCTATCTTTATTGTAAACGGAGTCTTTCCGTGCGTGGTTAAGCTTCGGTTTCCGCGATGCCCCACATCGAGACGCGGACAATCATTTGGGCCGCGGCGAAGTTCCAGGCGCTGGATCGCCGCCCGGTGTGGCCCGTCAGGACGCGGCGATGAGCAGCGCCTCGCCGAGCAGGTCCTGAAGCGCCGGGGTCTTCGGATAAGGCTCGTGGCGATACTGGCGGAAGCCCTCGGCCAGCGGGCGGCCGAAGTCGCGGCCGCGGCGGCGCGACCAGGCCTCCATCGAGGCCAGGGGGTCGGTGACGCCGTGCTGGCGGGCGAGCCATTCGATCTGGCTGACGTGGGCCGAGAGCATCCGCTGTTTCATCGCGAAGCCGGCCTCGATGTCGGCCCCGAAGTCGGCGACGATCCTGCAGCCCTCGCGGTCACGCCCGCCGATCGGGTCCATGAAGTAGAGGTGCGGGATCGCCGCCAACGCTGCGGCGGGGCCGGTGCGGTAGTTGGGGACGGAGGCGGCGAAGCAGGCGTCGCGGGTTAGCTGGCTGGCGGCCTCGTGGTCGGGGTGATAGTCGGTCGGCGACGCGGCCAGGACGATGTCGGACTGGGCCCAGCGGATCAGCTCGGTCACCGCGCGGCGGGACGGATCGTCGTTGAACACCCCCAGGTCGGCCAGGTCGGCGCAGCGGTAGTCCGCCCCGATCAGGGCCGCCGCCGCCGCGGCCTCGGCCTTGCGGATGCGCGCGGTGTCGGAAAGGTCGGTCTCGGCGGAGCCGCACTCCCCGGCGGTCAGGGTGGCGATGCGGACCCTGTGCCCCTTGGCGGCCAGGATCGCCAGCGTCCCCGCCGCCAGGTGCTCGATGTCGTCGGGATGGGCGTGGATCGCCAGGATGGTCGCCATGGCGGCAAGCTAGGCCAGGGGCGCGGCGGACGCCACCGGCGCGCGGGGAGCCCACGGCTTCCTAACGGGCCCGTTCAGCCAGCGTTCAGTTTAAAATTCATAGGCTTACTCAAATGAACACTTCGGCGTTTCAGCCGTTTAGCCCTCACAAGGAGGCCAAGATGAACAAGTTTCTGACGGCCGCAATCGCGGCGATTACTCTGGGCGGCGCGGTGAGCGCTACGGCCACCGCCGCTGACGCCCGTCCCTACTACGGCGGTCACTACGGCCACCGCGGCAACGGCGGCGCGGCCGTCGCGGCCGGCATCGCGGGCCTCGCGATCGGCGCGGCGCTCGCGTCCGACCACCCGCACTATTACCGCGGCTACTATGACGGCCCGTACTACGGCCCGGCCTACTACGGCCCCGGCTACTACGGGACCTGCTACACGACCCGCTGGACCTGGGACCCCTATATCGGTCGCCGCGTCCCGGTCCGTGAAGCCTACGCCTGCTAAGGCTTAAGCCTCGACCGCAAAGGTGAGACCGGCGTTTTCGGACAGCCGGTCCACCAGCTTCGATCCCATCAGCGCGCCCGGCGTCCAGACGCCGCCGGGCGCGTTCTTTACGTCGCGGACCAGGCAGATGGCCGCCTCGGCCAGCATCTTCGACGTCGAGCCGTAGCCGGGATCGCGGTCGCCCTTGACCGAGACCTTCACCTTCCGCCCGTCGCCCGCCACGCCGATGAAGACGATGTCGTAGAAACCAGCCTCGCGCTCGGCCTTCGAGGGCCCCTCGCCCGGCTTCGGCGCATCGGGCCCCATGCCGGTGAATTCGGTGGGCGCGCCGGGGACCACGATCGACATCTCGTCGTATTTGAAGTCCGTCCCCCAGCGGTGGCCCAGCAGGGCGTTGGAGCGGTGGACGTTCTTGGTGTTGATCATCGCCATCATGAAGGGCCCGACATCGGCGCCGAGATCGTCGTCGTGCTCGACGGCGTTTCCGGGCGGCTGCGGCGGCCCCTCGAACCTGGGCGTCAGCGCGAACGGGTTCATCATCAGCAGCCCCAGCGACGGGTCCTTCTGGATCGCCGCCATGGTCGCCGCCCCGCTGGCCGCCGTGCCGCCGGAGAGCCCGCCCTGCATGCCCCGCAGGCGGCCCTTCACGCGAGGCACGTAGGTCCCGAGCTTGGCCTTGGCGGTTTCCTCGGCGAAGAACACGCCGAGTTCGAAGGGGATGGAATCGAAACCGCAGGAGTGGACGATCCGCGCGCCGGACGCCTTGGCCGCGGCGTCGTAGGCGCCAATCACATGGGCCATCCAGTTGGGCTCGCCGCAGAGGTCGAGCAGGTCCGTCCCCGCCGCCGCGCAGGCCGCAACCAGCTTCTCGCCATAGAGCTGATAGGGCCCGACGGTGGTGACGATGGATTTCGCGCGCCGGACCATGGCGTCGAGGCTGGCCGCATCGTCGGCATCGGCGACCACCAGCGGCGTCTCGGCCGGCAGGGCCAGCTCGTCGCGCACCGCCTCCAGCTTGGCGCGGCTGCGCCCGGCCATCGCCCAGCTCACGTCGCCGCCCACGCCATAGCGCTGACCCAGGTACTCGGCGACCAGCCGGCCCGTGTAGCCGGTGGCCCCATAGACGATCAGGTCGAACTCGGCGTTGGGGTTCATGGCGGGTCTCCGTTGAGAAGGCGCGGACCTTGCCTATAATTTACGACGTATACAATCGCCCCGGCCGAGGACGGGTGAAGAATTCCGCCGCGGCGCAGGCCTGGGGCGCGTTCACAGGGTTTACTGTCCCGCCGCCTCCAGGATCAGCCGCGTGATCTCCGCCGGGTGCGAGATCATCGACAGATGGCTGGCCTTCACCTCGATGGTCCTGGCGCCCATGCGCTTGGCCATGAACCTTTCGAGATCCGGATTGATCGTCCGATCTTCCATCGAGACCGCGTAGAAGCTCGGCTTCGATCGCCAGGCCGCATGCGTGGTCTTGCCGGTGAGGAGGGCCCGGTTGAAGGGCTCCTGGACCGCGTAGAGCACCTTCGCCTTGGCTTGCGGCAGGTCGCCCGCGAAATCCCGCAGGAACGCGGCCTCGCTGAGGCGCCCCTCATCGCCATCGAACACGATGCCGGCGGTGGCCGGCGGCGTGGGATAGCCCTTGGCCAAAGCCGTGTAGTCCTCGCCCGCGTCCGGCGCCCGCGCCGCCACATAGACCAGCGCCGAGACCTTGGGATGCACGCCGGCCTCGGTGACGATCATCCCGGAAAAGGAATGCCCGACCAGGACCGTCGGGCCGTCCTGCCGGGCCAGCACGCGCTCGGCCGCGGCCACCGCGTCAGACAGCGTGGTCAGAGGGTTCTGCACGGAGGTGGCGTTGAGTCCCGCCGCCTGCAGACGAGCGATCACCTCGGACCAGCACGATCCGTCGGCGAACAGCCCGTGCACAAGGACCACGTTGCGGGCCTTCGGCGGCGTGGCGTTTGCGGCCAGGCTGCGGGTGGAGGTCAGCGAGGCCGCTGCGCCGGCCAGCAAGGCGGTCGAAAAAATGCGTCTATCGATCATCATGGCGCCTCTTCCTTTGATCGTGGGTTGAAGGGGATAGGTCCAAGGGAACGGAACGGCCGCGTCCACGCGATCAAACGCCCGATTGTATAATTGAGCGGCCTTTCGGAAGCGACGGCGGCTCCGCGTCTGGCGCGGTCCCGCGTTCTCGCGTGAAACGTAACGGGAACATGCTATAGGGCGAGGATGGCCGACAGCGCGGGCGCGCCCGCCGATCTCCTGCCGCCGCGGTTCGCCGACTGGTTCGCCAGCCGGGGCTGGAGCCCGCGCGCGCACCAGCTGGCGATGATCGAGCGCGCGCAGGCCGGCCGCGACGCCCTGCTGATCGCGCCCACTGGCGGCGGCAAGACGCTGGCGGGCTTCCTGCCCAGCCTGATCGACCTGGCGGGTCGGCCGCCGCCCAACGGACCGGCCAGCCTGCACACGCTCTACATCTCGCCCCTGAAGGCGCTGGCGGTGGACGTGGAGCGGAACCTGGGCGCGCCGATCGCCCAGATGGGTCTCCCGGTCACCGCCGAGAGCCGCACCGGCGACACCGGCCTTTCGCGGCGCCAGCGCCAGCGGGTGAAGCCGCCGGAGATCCTGCTGACCACGCCCGAGCAGCTCGCCCTGCTCTGCGCCTGGGAGGGCGCGCGGCTCTATTTCGAGAACCTGGAGTGCGTGATCCTCGACGAGATCCACACCCTGCACGCCTCCAAGCGCGGCGACTTGCTGGCGCTGGACCTCGCCCGCATCGCCCAGTTCGCGCCCCGGATGCGCCGGGTGGGCCTGTCGGCCACCGTCGACGATCCGGAGGTGATCAAGGCCTGGATGGCCAACCATGCGCCCAAAGAAAAGAATGGGGGCGGCAACGACAGCGTCGACCTGGTGCGGGGCCCCGCCGGCGCCGAGCCGATCGTCGAGGTGCTGCTCTCCGAGGGCAAGGTGCCGTGGGCCGGCCACACAGCCCAGCACGCCATGCAGGAGGTCTATGACGTCATCACCAAGTCCAGGACGGCGCTGGTCTTCGTCAACACCCGCTTCCAGGCCGAGTTCGCCTTCCAGGAGCTGTGGCGGCTGAACGAGGAGGCGCTGCCGATCGCCCTGCACCACGGCAGCCTGGCCTCCGAGCAGCGGCGCAAGGTCGAGGCGGCGATGGCGCGGGGCGAACTGCGCGCGGTGGTCTGCACGTCGACGCTGGACCTCGGCATCGACTGGGGCGACGTGGACCTGGTGATCCAGCTCGCCTCGCCGAAGGGCGCCTCGCGGATGGTGCAGCGGATCGGCCGCGCCAACCACCGGCTGGACGAGCCGTCCCGGGCGCTGTTCGTCCCGGCCAACAGGTTCGAGATGCTGGAGTGCCAGGCCGCCCGCGAGGCCATCGCTGAGAACAAGCTGGACGGCGATCCACCGCGGGTCGGCGCGCTTGACGTCCTGGCCCAGCACGTCATGGGCTGCGCCTGCTCCGAGCCCTTCGACCTGCTGCAGCTTTACGACGAGGTCACCTCCTCAGGCCCCTACCGCGGCCTGCCCTGGGAAGACTTCGAGCAGGTCGTCGATTTCGTCTCCACGGGCGGCTATGCGCTGAAGACCTACGACCGCTTCCGCCGGATCGTGAAGGGCCCGGACGGGCTATGGCGGGTGCGCAATCTGGAGACCGCCCAGCGCCACCGGCTGAACGTCGGGGCCATCGTCAGTCCCGCCATGCTGGCGGTGCGCATCGCCATGCGGGGCGGCCGCGGCGGGCGCAAGATCGGCGAGATCGAGGAAGGCATGGTCGAGATGCTGGAGCCCGGCGAGACCTTCGTCTTCGCAGGGCAAGTCTGGCGGCTGGTGGCGGTGACCAACCTCGATGTCCTGGTGCAGGCCGCGCCCGGCGCCGACCCCAAGATGCCGTCGTGGGGCGGCTCGAAATTCGCGCTCTCCACCTACCTGGCCAAGCGGGTGCGCCAGCTCATGTACGACCAAGCGCACTGGGCCGTCCTGCCCAATGACGTGCGCGAATGGCTGGAGGCGCAGCGGGACCGTTCGTTGATCCCCGAAGAAGACGAGCTGCTGCTGGAGACCTTCGCCCGCGGCCACCGCCAGTTCATGGTCTGCTACCCGTTCGAGGGCCGCCTGGCGCACACCACCCTGGCCATGTTGCTGACGCGCCGGCTGGAGCGGATGGGGCGCGGGCCGCTGGGTTTCGTCTGCAACGACTATGCGCTGGCGGTCTGGGCCATCAAGCCGCTGGAGGCGGTGGACTTCGCCGAACTGTTCGACGAGGACATGCTGGGCGACGACCTGGAAGCCTGGCTCGCCGAAAGCTTCATGATGAAGCGCGCCTTCAAGGGCTGCGCGATCATCTCGGGCCTGATCGAGCGGCGCTTCCCGGGCGATCAGCAGAAATCGGGGCGTCAGATCACCTTCTCCACCGACCTGATCTACGACACCCTGCGCCGCCACCAGCCGGACCACCTGCTGCTGCGCTGCGCGCGCGACGATGCGGCGACGGGTCTCGTGGACGTGGCGCGGCTGGGGCAGATGCTGGCGCGCATAAAGGGGCGCATCCGCCATTCGCCGCTGGAACACCTGTCGCCGTTCTCGGTGCCGATCCTGCTGGAGATCGGCAAGGAGCGCAGTCCCGGCCACACCGGCGAGACCATGATCCTGCGGGAAGCCGAGGAAGACCTGATCGCCGAGGCTCTGCAATGAACGCGGTCGCTGAGCGAGCCTTCGCTTACGACTACGCGGTCGCGGAATGCGGATCACTGCGGGTGACGATCGGCGCGGCCCAGGCCATGCTGCGGGCGTCGGGCGCCCTGTGGCTGGCCGAGGCGCGGGCGCTGGTGGTGGCCGACCTGCACCTGGAAAAGGGAAGTTCCTACGCCGCGCGCGGCCAGATGCTGCCGCCCTACGACACCCGCGAGACCCTGCGCAGGCTGGCGGCGGAGGTCGAGGCTCTGACGCCGGCCACGGTGATCCTGCTGGGCGACACCTTCCATGACCGAAGGTCCGAGGACCGGCTGGCCGCCGACGACGCCGAGCGACTGCGCGAGCTGGCCCACGGCCGGACCCTGGTCTGGGTGGTCGGCAACCACGACGCCGACGGACCGCGCGCCCTGCCGGGCGAGATCGCTGACGAACTGAATCTCTGCGGCCTGATCCTGCGCCACGAGCCGCAGGCCGGCCTGCAGCCGGGCGAGGTCGCCGGCCACCTGCACCCGGCCGCACGGGTCAGGGCCACCCGCGGCAGCGTGCGCCGCCGCTGCTTCATCACCGACGGCGAGCGCCTGATCCTGCCGGCCTTCGGCGCCTTCGCCGGCGGGTTGAACGTGCGCGACGCCGCCTTCGCCGGGCTCTTCGCGAGGCCGCCGCTGGCCGGCGCGCTCGGTCGCGATCGCGTGCATGCGGTGGGATGGCGGTCGCTGGGGCCTGACTAGCTCATGGGCGACCTACAGGCGTTGGACGTGCTGTGCGCCCAGCGATAGCTTGAGCCATGACCTGAATCGGAGGCGACGAGGGAAGGTGGCTCACGACAAAAGAATGGCTTGGCTGGCGCTCGCCCTGGGCCTCAGCCTTTCCACGACGATCCACGCGCAGATGGTCGGCCGCATCACGGGTGTCGGGGGAATTTTCCTTAAGAGCAAAGACCCCAAGGCCTTGGCCCGCTGGTATCGCGACGTGCTCGGCATCCCGCTCGAACCCTGGGGCGGCGCGACGCTGAAGTACGATGCGCCCGGGCA